>JAISXZ010000134.1 GCA_031270275.1 Eubacteriales Family XIII. Incertae Sedis bacterium
TGCTGCGCGACGGCGTGGAGCCTTCTGCCGTCGTGAGATACACGGGGCTGACGAAGGGCGAGATCGAAAGGCTGCTGCTCAGCTAGCGCCGCCGCCCGCACGTACTTCTTGCAATCCGCGATGGCATTGCGTATAATAGTAAGCAGAGAGGCGCGGCTGAACGGGGAGACGCGGGCGCCGGATGGCTTAGGAGCTGTGCGGAAATAAAGTTTGCAGATCTGACGTAGGATTTTTTCCGTCACGCAAGGCGGCAGGTTCCGTTGATACTAGAAGTATCAACGGGTTCTGCCAACGCAGCGTGGCGGGAAAAAGACAAGTCAGATGTAAAGGTTATTTCCGCACAGCTCCTTATGCGCCCGCCTATGCGGGCATGCGGAGGCAAGATGCCATGCTGAATTTCATCGACCACAAAAAAATGGGGCGCGGGCGACACGACTGGCTGGACAGCCACTTCCACTTTTCGTTCGCGGAGTACTGCAACCCGCAAAACGTGCAGTTCGGCGCGCTGCGCGTGCTGAACGACGACGAGGTACAGCCGAAGGAAGGCTTCGGCACCCACCCGCACAAGGACATGGAGATCATCTCCTATGTGGTGGACGGCCAGCTGACCCACGCCGACAGCATGGGCAACAGGCGCAGCCTCACCCGCGGCCAGGTGCAGTACATGAGCGCGGGGACGGGCGTCACGCACAGCGAGCTCAACATGGGTGACGGGCTGCTGCGCTTTCTGCAGATCTGGATCTTCCCGGACAGGGCCGGCTACGAGCCGAACTATGGCGACATGCGCTTCGACTGGGACGACAGGATCAACCGATGGATGCCGATCGCGTCCGGCAGCGAGGAATCGCCCGGAATCTTCCGCATCCACGCCGACGCGAACGTATACGCGAGCCTCCTTGAAAAGGGGCGCACGGCGGAGATAGCCGTGAATCCGGACCGCCAGGCCTACTTGGTCCTGATCGAGGGAAGGGCGCAGGCGAACGGCATCGGCCTGGAAGCCCGCGACGCGCTCGAGATAATCGGGGAGAATGTCTCTGTGTCCGCCGTCCAGGACGCGCACATGCTTCTCGTCGAGATGGAAAACAAGCAGGGGGCTTAATGGACATACGGGCCCTGTTCGGGATACTGATGATAGCACTATTCCTGTCGAACAGCTTCATCCTGTTCGAGCTGGCCTATATATTCATATGCTTCGCGCTTGTCATATACACCTTCCTGAAAAAGATACCCCTGAAGTACAAGGCTCTGCTCACGATAATATACGTGATGATCATGAGCTTCCAGACGGTCTACAACACCCTGGTGGTGTACGCGGACGACAGCGGCCCCTTCGCCTCGACGGCGGGCAGGCTGATAAGCGCCGTGATGGTGCTCGCGCCCTTCATCGCCGGGAAGATGGTGCCGGCGAACAGGGCCAACTCCTATATGCCCTCCGTCCAGGACATAACGGTGTTCACCTTCAACGAGATGGCGGAGAACGCGGCGTCCGTCAAGGCGGCGGTGGAAAAGGGGCGCAGGAGCCTGTCGAAGAAGAACCTCGAGGAGATCGTGAAGGATCTGCCGCGGCACAACTCGTTCCGCTACGTAAACAAGGGCAGCCTGACCGACGAGTACTTCGAGGCGGCCCGCGCCACGCTGGGCGACCCCAAGCTCTACATCGTCATATCGAACACGGGCAGCCCCGCCAGCGAGATCATCTCGGTGTTCACGCGAAAGCGGTACAACCACGCGTCCCTGTCCTTCGACAGGGAGCTTAAGACCATCGTGAGCTACAACGGCGGCGAGACGCTGTACCCTCCCGGCCTGAACAGGGAGATGATAAAGTACTTCAACAAGAAGAAGGACTCGTCCCTGATAGTCTACAGCCTGCCGATATCCGCCGAAAAGAAGAAGGCCGTCATAGACAAGATAGAGGAGATAAACGAGCAGGGCAGCGCGTACAACCTGTTCGGGCTCGCGCTGAAGCTCTCGTTCAAGCCAAACATAATGTTCTGCTCGCAGTTCATCTACAACATGCTTAAGCTAGTCGATCTAAACTACTTCGAGAAGAAGGACGCGCAGATAAAGCCGTCGGACCTGACGGAGCTCGACTACGACAGGAAGCTGAGCTACGAGTACAAGATGGACTTCGGCCGGCCGGACACATGAAGGGCCACCGCCTGATGCAGCCGGCGCGGGCCTGAAATCCCCCGGCGGCTATGTTGCGCGGCGCGGCCTTTCGCTTTCGCAGGGCACGCCCGTCTGGCATTTGCCGCAGCCGTAGCGCGGCCGGAAGCGCAGCTTTGTCTCGTACAGGAAGCGCCCGCAGGCGGCATGGTCCTTGCCCGTGCCGGGGTCTATGGCGCCGGCGGGGCATAGCGCGGCGCAGCGGCCGCAGCCGACGCAGTACTCGTACAGGCCGCCGTAGCGACGGGGCGTCGGGCTGAGCTCCATGTCGGTCACAAGGCTGAAAAGGCGGCCCGCAACCCCCTTCTCCGTTATCAGGCCCTTTGAAAGGCCGAAGGTCCCAAGGCCGCACACGAAGGCCACATGCCGCTCCGACCAGTTGCTGGTGTACGCCGCGGCGGCGGCCCCGTCCCCCGCCGGGCCGGAAGCGGCCTGGGGGCCAATCCCGTCGGCCGACCAGAACCTGGGATCCAGGCAGGGGGAAACAGCCTCGAAGCCGTCCGCCCTCAGCATCCCCGCAGCCTCCCCGGCGAGCGCGGACATGAAGCGCTGGCCCTCGATCCTGGCGTGCAGCCACTCGTCGGCCGGCCAGGTGTCGGAGGCGGTGTTCGCGTCCTTTACGCGTTTTCGGAAGGGCAGGAACACGGAAAGAACGAAGCGGGCGCCTGGTATCCAGTCGCGGGGGAGGAAATGGTGCCCCCCGACCGCCCCGGCGCCCTTCAGGCTCTGGAACATGCCGTCGCCCGCCTCCGCAGCCGCAAAGACGGGCGCCCCGAATATCCCCATGCCGGCCAGATCCGGGCGCAGCGCCTCGCTCCGCGAGACCTCGCAGCCCAGAGCCCTGCCGCTTATGAATGCCTTCAGAGCCTTTTCGTCCGCCATCCCGGATCAGCCCCCCTCCCCCGCGCCTGCCGGCGGGTCTAGCTAGGTCAATCAGCGTTCAAATGCCTGCAATAACCGTTCACCTCGCAGACGCCGCAGGCGGGCTTCCTCGCGTGGCAGCGCTCCCGCCCGTGGAATATGATGCTGTGGTGCGCCTCGGTCCAGCGGCTCTCCGGAAGCCTTTCCATGAGCGCGAGCTCCGTTTTCAGGACGTCGCCGCAGTCGCACAGCCCTATGCGGTTCGCCACGCGGAACACATGTGTATCGACGGCTATCCGCTGCTGCCCGAATCCGACCGCCAGCACCACGTTGGCCGTCTTTCTGCCCACGCCGGGCAGCTTCACAAGGCTGTCGTAGCTTTCCGGGACCCTGCCGCCGTGCTCGGCGCAGAGCATGGCGGCCATGGCCTTTATGTTCCTGGCCTTTGTCCTGTACATGCCGACACGCCTGAGTATGCGCCGCAGGTCATCCTCGTCCGCAGCGGCGAGGGCTGCCGCGTCCGGGTATCTGCCGAACAGCTCCGGCGCCACGGCGTTCACGCTCCTGTCCGTCGTCTGGGCCGAGAGGGCCACCGCGACGAGCAGCTCGAAGCTGGAGCCGTGCCCCAGCGCGCAGGCCGCCTCGGGATGCGCCTCACGCAGCAGATCGAGCACGGCCACGCAGTCTTTTTTGGACAGTATTCCCATTGCTGACCCCAATAGGTTCCGAGATGGGCAAAAATGGCGTGGCGTGTGAGTAGTAACCATACAAGTTACAGTTCAAAGGTTTGTGTGCGGGAAAGGGGACTGCGGTCCCCTTTCCCGCCCTCGCGAACTGACTGACCCTGAACAGTAACCTACAAAAAAATGTTAATATTCTTTTAATATTCTACCCCTTGACAGTTCAGCCCCTATGCTTTATCATAGTATCCATGCGGCGCCCGACCGACGGGTCGGCGCATAAATCAGCCGTTGCTGCGCAATGCGTCCTTCCGCGCCGCCCTGTGGGAGGCGGGGGGATGCAGGGGCGCCGCGGCTTTGAGCTACACCAAACATGATAGCACAAGACGAGAGGGATTGCAATGAGCGACAAAAAAATCGGCGCAGCGGCCCCGCCGGTGCCACCGGTGTCAGATGAAAAAGCAGGCGCGGCCCCGCCGGACACGCGGGCAGCCGCCTTGGACGGCCCCGCCTTGGATCCGGGGCTTGCAGGCGCCGCAGAGGCCGCCCCCGGCGCCGGGACCGAGCCAAAGGCGAAGGGAAAGAAGCGCAGGGGCGTCATCAGATGGATCGTCCTGGCCGCCGTCATCATCGTCCTGGCCCTCGCGGGCCTGCGCGCCGTGTCG
>JAISXZ010000061.1 GCA_031270275.1 Eubacteriales Family XIII. Incertae Sedis bacterium
CTTGCCGGGACACAAAATTGCTGCGCCAACTGTACACTTTATTTTTCGACAGTTCCTTACTGACAACAAAAAACCCGCCCCCGGCACGGCTTCGCATGGAAAGCCTGTGCCAAGGACGGGCAAAACGCCCGCGGTGCCACCTTGATTCGCGGGCATGGCCCGCGCACTCTGCGGAATACCGACATATTCCTCGCAACTGACGTGTGCGTCACGTCGCAGGATACTTGCGCACGGCATGTGCGCTTTCGCTGCGCCCTCAGCGGCCCATTTGATGCGCTGCGTCGTACCGGATCTCAGCTTGCCCGGCTCTCTGTAACAGCACGTCGCACCTTTATCCCCGCGTCAACGGTTTGTATCGTCCCGCCGGCCGGCGGCAACGCCGCCCGCCAGGCGATAATCCATTCTAAGCCCTGTGTCCGGATTTGTCAACAGCTTTTTTGCTGCGGCGGCGCCGTGGCGGCGGCATGGCCAAAGACGGCGCGGGCGCCGGGCGGCGGCAGGGCGTAGGGCTAGGCCCTGGGGTGCGCGCTGTCGTAGACGTCCTTGATCCTGTTGCGCGAGGTGTTGAGGTATGCCTGCGTGGCCAGGATGTCCTCGTGGCCCATGAGCTCCTGCAGCGATTTCAGGTCGGCGCCGTTCTGCGCCATATGGACCGCGAACGAGTTCCTCAGTATCTGCGGCGTTATCTTTTTCCGTATGCTCGCGGCGGCGTACTCCTTCAGCATCTTCCATATGCTCTGGCGCGACATCCGCTCGCCGCAGTAGTTAAGGAACAGGGCCTTGCCCCCGCCGCCTTTGCCCCTCAGTATCATCGCCCTGCCGCTGAATATGTATTCCTCCAGCGCGGCGCGTGCAGGCCGCCCGAGCGGTATTATCCGGGCCTTGCCATGCTCGCCCGTGCATGTGACGAAGCCCATGCGCAGGTTCACGTGCTCGAGGTCGGCGGCCGTGACCTCGCTGACGCGCAGGCCGGTGGCGTACATCAGCTCCAGTATGGCCCTGTCGCGGACGCCCTTCACGCTGCCGTCGGGCTGCCCGAGCAGGGCCTCCACCTCGTCCAGGGAAAGGTACTCTATGTCCCTCCGCGTGACCTTGGGCGGCCTGACGCCCATGACGGGGTTCACGGCGCCGCGGCCCTTCGCGGCCATGAAGCCGTAGAACGCGCGCAGCGAGGCCAGGCGCCTGTTTATGGTGGCCGACGACCTGCCGTCCCGCTTCAGCCTTAGAACATAGGCCGCGACGTCGGCCTGCCTGGCCTTTTCGATGCCAGAGCCGCCCTTTTCGGACAGGAACGCGTCAAATTCGGCTATGTCGCGAAGGTATGCGGCGATCGAATTGGCGGCCAGCTTCCTTGTCCCTGTCATGTAGTCCACGAACTCAGCGCGCATTTTTTCCATTTCATGCCCTGCCGGCTTCGACTGGGGTATCCGGGCGGCAAGCCTGGCGCAGCTTCACGATCTGGGCCGCTATTATCGTCTTGGCGTCGGCCGCAAGCCCAGACTCCGCCATGGACAGTATCTCGTCCGGCGTGTGCTCGTACACCTCTATCGCCTCGTTCTCGTCGAAGTCGGTTTCTCCCGGCGCGAGGCCGGTGGCGAGATAGAGGTGTATGAACTCCGTGGAATAGCCTATGGACGAGTAGAAGCCCGTCAGGTATTCCAGGCTGCCGGCGCTGTAGCCGGTCTCCTCGCGAAGCTCGCGCTCCGCCGTGAGCCGATGGCACTCCCCCGGCTCCGTCTTGCCGGCGGGCACCTCTATCATCGCCCGCCCCGCCGCCTTGCGGTACTGCTTCACGACCACCATCCGGCCCTCGTCCGTCACGGCGGCGATGGCCACGCCGCCGTTGTGCTCGACGATCTCGCGCCACGAGCTTTTCCCGTCCTTGACCGTCACGCGGTCATGCCGGAGGTTTATTATCGCGCCCTCGTATATCATTTCGCTTTCGAGGGTTTTTTCTTCTATTATCATGATGCTATCATCATACTATCGCCGAGGCTACTTGGCAAGCCTTTTCGATTTTTCGGCCGCCGCCTCCAGCGCTTCCGCCACTATGCCCTCGAAGCCCCTGCGCCGCAGTACCTCGACGGCCTCTATCGTCGCGCCGCCCGGCGAGCATACATTCTGGCACAGGACCACGGGATCCACGCCCGTCTCCAGGACCATCTTCGCCGCGCCCAGCGTCGCCTGGGCCGCGAAGGTCCTCGCGGCGGCCTCGTCCATGCCGCGCCCCGCCGCGCCCTTGGCCAGGGCGTCTATGAACATGTAGGCATAGGCGGGGCTGCTGCCCGAGACCCCCACAACCGTGTCCATAAGCGACTCATCGACCTCCGCCGCCCTGCCTATGGTACTGAACACAGCCATGACGCCCTCGAACTCGTCGTCCCCAAGGTTGGCGTTGCGGCTCACGGCCGTCATGCTTTCGCCGACCATGGCGGGCGTGTTGGGCATTATGCGGACGATCTTGCGATCCGCGCCGAGGAAGCCCTCGATGTACGCGATGCTTATGCCGGCTGCCATGGACACGACCGTATGCCCCTGCCGCAGGGCGGGCGCCAGCTCCGGCAGCACGTCCTCGAAGTTCGTCGGCTTCACCGCCAGCATGACTATGTCCGAGGCGGCGGCGAGCTCCGCGACGCCCCCTGCGGCCCTTATGCCGAGGCTGCCCGCTATCTCGGCCAGCTTCTCGCCGTTCTTGTCGTAGGCGGACACCGCCGCAGCGCCTCCGGGCGTCGCCGCGATATAGCCCCTGATGATCGCGCCGCCCATGTTCCCGGCGCCTATGAAACCAAGCCTCATTCGCAAAACCTCCCTTGCATGGCCTGCGCCCGGCCTGTGCGCTGCCTGCGCCCGCCCCGGAACCGCCAGCCGTTCATCTTGTCGAGGACAGCGCCGCCCCGTGGAACAGGGTCGCGTCGATCCTTTCGGACAGGGCGCGCATGAGCGCGCCCCCGTTCCTGCCGTTCAGCAGTATGGTGGGTATGCTGTATCTGCCCATCAGCCGCGCCGCCTCTATCTTTGAGCCTATGCCGCCCGTGCCGAAGCTGCTCTTGGGGCCCATGTCTATGCTCGACTCGAGCTCGCCCAGGTCGTACACCTCCCTTATCAGCCGCGCGTCCTCGTACTCCTTGGGGGACTTGTCGTAGATGCCGTCTATGTCGCTCATGAGCACCAGGACGTCGGCGTCCCACAGCTCCGCCGTGCGCGCCGCGAGCATGTCGTTGTCGCCCATCTCTATCTCCTCGACGCTGACGCTGTCGTTCTCGTTTATTATCGGCACGACGCCCTCGTCCAGGAGGGTGAACAGCGTGTTGCGTATGTGCAGTATCCTGTTGTTGTCGCTGAAGTCCTCGTTTGTGAGCAGCATCTGGGCCACGTGTATGCGGCGCTCGTTAAGGAACTTCTTGTAGCCCAGCATCAGCTCGACCTGGCCTATGGCGCACAGGGCCTGCTTGTAGTTGATGTCGTCGCGCCTGGCCCATTTGTTTATGGCCCCGACGCCGCAGATCCCGGCGCCGGAGGACACGATGAGCACCTGCTTGCCCCTGTCCATGAGAAAATGCACCTGCTCCGCTATGTTTTTCACGTTCTGCTGATCGACGCGGCCGTCGCCGTCGGAAAGCACGTTGCTGCCTATCTTTAAAACTATTTTCCTGCTTGCGTTCAGGATTTCCGCGATTCTTTCCATTTTGACTATCGCTCCAACTGCTGCCTATACCCTGAGGTCGGGCGCCTCGCCGCCGTCCCCGTTTTCCGCCAGGACGGGCCGTATGTACCGCTCTATGAATTCCTCCACCTGCTCGGGCGCCCTGCCGACGTAGCGCCCAGGCTCCATGATCGAGCCCAGGTCCTCCTCGGAGAGCATGAACGCCGGGTCGCCCGCTATGCGCCGCATCAGGTCGTTCGGCCCGCCCCCGTCACTGACAAGGGCGCCGGCCGCCATGGAGTGCAGCCTTATCCTCTCGTGGAGCTCCTGCCTGTCGCCGCCCCTTTTCACGGCCTCCATCAGGATGTTCTCCGTCGCCATGAAGGGCAGCTCGTCCATGATGCGCTCGCGTATGGCCCTCTCATGCACGACCAGGCCGGAGCACACGTTCCTGCATATGTCGAGGATCGCGTCTGCGGCCATGAACGCCTGCGGTATGTATATGCGCCTGCCGGCCGAGTCGTCCAGCGTCCTCTCGAACCACTGCGTCGCCGCCGTGTAGGCCGGGCCGGCGGCGAGCCCGATGAGGTATCTCGCGAGCGAGGCCGCCCTCTCGCTGCGCATGGGGTTTCGCTTGTACGCCATCGCGGACGAGCCGATCTGCCCGCTCTCGAAGGGCTCCTCCACCTCCTTCAGGTGCTGCAGCAGGCGTATGTCGTTGCTCATCTTGTGCGCGCTCTGCCCTAGGCCGGCCAGGGCGTTCAGCGCCCAGGCGTCTATCTTGCGCGTGTAGGTCTGCCCCGAGAGGGGGATGAGCTCGCTGAAGCCGAGCTTCTCCGCCACCAGCTCGTCGAGCCTGCGCGCCTTTCCCAGATCGCCGTCAAAAAGCGCGACAAAGCTGGCCTGGGTCCCCGTGGTCCCCTTCGCCCCGAGCAGGGGGAGGCGATCCCGCAGCCCCGACAGATCCATGTAGTCGAGGTAGAAATCCTGCGCCCACAGCGCCGCGCGCTTCCCGACCGTCGTGGGCTGGGCCGCCTGGAAATGCGTGAACCCGAGCGTAGGCAGGCCCCTGTGCCTGTAGGCGAAGTCCGCAAGCAGGCCCAGCAGGGACGCCGTCTTGCCGATGAGCAGGCCCAGCGCCTCCCGCATGACGATGATGTCGGTGTTGTCGCCCACGTAGGCGCTGGTCGCGCCCAGGTGTATCACGGGCTTCGCCTTGGGGCACTGCAGCCCGTAGGCGTAGACGTGCGACATCACGTCATGGCGCGTCTCCGCCTCCCGCTTTTCCGCCGCGTCGTAGTCTATGTCGCCGATATGGCGCCGCATCTCGTCGATCTGCTCGTCGGTGATCGGCAGGCCAAGCTCCTTCTCGGCCTCCGCCAGCGCGACCCACAGCCGCCGCCATGTGGAGAATTTCACGTCATCAGAA
The DNA here is from genome assembly GCA_031270275.1 of Eubacteriales Family XIII. Incertae Sedis bacterium. Taxonomy (GTDB): domain Bacteria; phylum Bacillota; class Clostridia; order Peptostreptococcales; family Anaerovoracaceae; genus JAISXZ01. The sequence goes on from JAISXZ010000061.1 coordinate 5,073, forward strand.
AAAAGCCCCGCCATCTCCCTGCTTGAATATCTAGACAGAAGCGGGTTTTCGTACAGATCCCTGCGGCCCATATGATCAATGCCTCCGTTTTTGCGATCATACAATAAACGCGGAGCGATTGCAAGGGGGTTTCACAAGTTTTTTGCCCGACGCGGCGCGCGTGCTGCAAGCTGTAATAATATATTAACATTAAAGCCGCCCTTTTGCTATTGAAGTGGAAGGCGTTTTTTTGTACAATTATTGTTGTTGGCATCTTCAATTTCGGTCTGTCCGATCTTAAGCGCGGGGCGCGTTCGGACTGCCGGGCGGGCAGGCTGGCGCCGTCGCCCGGAATGCTCCGCGCATATGCCCTTGCAGCGGGTTGCCGCTATCGCTCCGACGGCCGGCATTGCGCATCCCGCGCGCCTGCAGCGGCGCGGACTGCCTTAGGGAGGCACGATGTCCGGTTTCTTCGATATCATCATTTCGAGTGTCGGCATAAGGGACGTCATAGATGTCGCTATAGTCGCCTTTGTGATATACAAGCTCCTTGGATTCATACGCGAGACGCGGGCCGAGCAGCTCATAAAGGGCCTGGCGGTGCTGCTCGTGGCCGCCTTCCTTTCGGGGATTTTCAACCTCTACACCCTAAACTGGATACTCATAGGCGCCATGCAGTTCGGCGTGATCGCGCTCGTCGTCGTGTTTCAGCCCGAGCTGCGCAGGGGCCTGGAATACGTGGGGCGCAGCAAGTTCCTGAAGCCGCAGTTCGCGCACATCGACAAGGACAGGGCCAAGGCCGCGGCCGCCGCCATAACGAAGGCCATAGACTTCTTCTCGTCAAGCAGGACGGGCGCGCTCATAATACTCGAGCGGGAGATAAGCCTGAGCGACGTCGCGGAGAGCGGCGTGGCCCTAGACAGCGACATCTCGACGGAGCTCCTCAAAAACATATTCTACGAGGGGGCGCCGCTGCACGACGGCGCGGCCCTGGTGCGCGAGGGGCGGCTCCACGCCGCCGGCTGCGTGCTGCCGCTGAGCGGCGACAAGGAGCTGTCGATGGATCTCGGCACGAGGCATAGGGCCGGCATAGGCATCACCGAACATTCGGACGCCGTCTCCATGATAGTGTCCGAGGAATCGGGCATAATCTCGATGGCGATGGACGGGAAGCTGACGCGCTTCCTCGACACAAAGAGCGTCGAAAAGACGCTTCTGAACCTGTTTCTGGCCGAGACCGACGATAGGCAGCCCGGCCTGCTGGGCATCTTCAAGAGGGGCAAGGATGCTGAAAAGTAACACCGTCAACAAGATAATAGCGGTAGCCTTGGCGGTGACCCTCTGGGCCTACGTGATCACGGTGGTGAACCCGCCCGAGACGCGCGTGGTGCGCGGCGTGCCGGTGCGCTTCACGAATCTCGACATACTGGAGGGGCGCAGGCTCACCGTCGCCAGCGACGTCTCCTATTCGATAGAACTCACGGTGAAGGGGAAGCGCGCCGATCTGGCAAAGCTCACGGCGGACGACTTCAGCGCCACGGTGGATCTCAGGGGCTGGCAGAAGGGGGAGACATCCATACCCGTGGACGTCGGGGGGCCGGACAGCGTGAGCATAGACGCCAAGCGCCCGTCACGCATAAGCCTGAACATAGAGGATCTGGTCAGCGTGAGCAAGCCCATGCGCATAGAGTACAGCGAGCCCTTCGAGAGCGGCAGCGAGCCGGGCTTCGTGTCGATGGTGCCGGACCACATAGAGGTCAGCGGGGCGAAGTCCCAGGTGGACGGCGTGGACTACATCAGGGTGCTTGTGGACAGCGGCGACCTCAGAAGGACGCCGAGCACGCTCAACGTGGCGGCCCAGCCCATGGACTTCGGCGGGGAGCCATTCTACCAGCGGCTGGGCCTTTCCCAGTCCGAGGTGGAGGTGACGGCCATGCTGTGCTCGGTCAGGCGCGTGCCGCTGCGCGTGGACCTTACGGGCGAGGTGGCGCAGACGCTCGAGGTGACGGGGCTCGACATCCCGAAAAACGTGTACATTAGGGGCTCCGAGAGCGCGGTGAACGGGGTGACATCCCTGTCCGCCGCCCCGATAGACATCAGCGGCGTGGAGCTGACCTCGACCATAGCCCTGCAGATCGCGCTTCCCGAGGGCGTCGAGCTTGCCGACGCCAGCGCGGGCATAGGCGTCGGGATAAGCATAAAGGGCATAGCGACAAAGGAGTTCAGCTTCTCGTCGAGCGAGATATCGGCCGAGGGCACGCCCGAGGGCTTCGCGGCGCACATCAACACCAGCGACATCACGGTCAGGGTCTTCGGCGACGAGAGCGTCATATCGTCGCTGTCGAAGGAGGACATCACCGTCTACGTGGATCTGTCCGGCATGGCGCCGAGCGAGGAGACGGCGGATCTGCCCGCGCGCGTCAGGTCCGAAAAGCAGCTGCGCAGGGCGGAGACCTCGCCCGAGACCGTGTTTCTGAACATATACGAATATGAAGGCGCCGACGGGGAAGGGACCGCGACGGGCGGCGCCCTCGGCGGCAGCCCTCCCGGCGGCGAGGCGGGGGCGACGGGCGGGGCCGTAAGCAGCGGCGCCCTGTCCAGCGGCGCCCTGTCCGGCGGCGATAGGTAGGGCGCGGCATGGGAAGACTCTTTGGGACAGACGGCGTCCGGGGCGTCGCCAACACGGAGCTTACGGCGGCGCTCGCCTACCGCCTGGGCATGGCCGGCGTGGCCGCGCTCAGCAGGGAGCGCGAGCGGCCCGTGTTTTTGATAGGCAAGGACACGCGCATATCGGGCGACATGCTCGAGGACGCCATCAGCGCGGGCATACTCTCGATGGGCGGCGACGTCATCAAGGCGGGCGTCATGCCCACGCCCGCGGTGGCCTGGCTGGTGCGGCATTTCCGCGCGGACGCCGGCGTCGTGATATCCGCCTCGCACAACCCCTTCGAGTACAACGGCATAAAGCTTTTCAGCGGCGAGGGCTTCAAGCTCGACGATGCCATAGAGGACGAGATCGAGGGCATAATGGAGGCGGGGGGGCCGGAAAGGGGCCATATAAGCGGCGGCAGGCTGGGCAGGAGCCTGGAGGTCTCCGAGGACGCGCTGCGGAGCTACGGGGATTTCCTGAAATCCTTGGCGGGCGAAGGCCTAAAGGGGATGAGGATCGCCGTGGACTGCGCCAACGGCGCCGCCTACGAGATAGCCGAAAGGGTGTTCACGGAGCTGGGCGCCCGCGTGTCCATGATGGGCAACGCGCCCGACGGGACGAACATAAACGCGGGCTGCGGCTCGACGCACCCGGAGAGGCTCCAGGCGATGACCCTCGAATGCGGCGCGGACATCGGGCTGGCCTTCGACGGGGACGCCGACAGGCTGATAGCCGTGGACGAAAAGGGCCGGCTCATGGACGGCGACAGGATAATGTACATATGCGCCCGGATGATGATGCGAAAGGGCGAGCTGGGGGACGGCCTCGTCACGGCCACGGTCATGAGCAACATGGGCCTGACGAAGGCGCTGGAGGGGATAGGCTGCCGCGTGCAGCTCACGGGCGTCGGCGATCGGTACGTGCTGGAGCGCATGCTCGGCACGGGCAGCGTCCTAGGCGGCGAGCAGTCGGGGCATATCATATTCCTCCGGCACGGCACGACGGGGGACGGCATGCTGGCGGCCCTGCAGCTTCTGCGGGCCGTGGCCTTCCTCGGCGCAAGGCCCTCCGAGCTGGCCGAGGGCGTTACGATCTACCCGCAGGTGCTGAGAAACGCCGGCGTCAAGGCCGAGAACAGGGAGCGGTACATGCGCGACGGCGCCGTGCGCGCGGAGATAGAGAGGATAGAGAGAAGGATGGCGGGCGAGGGCCGCGTGCTCATAAGGCCCTCCGGCACGGAGCCTCTGGTCAGGGTCATGATCGAGGGCAGCGACCTGGGGCGCATAACGGGCATGGCGGAGGGGCTGGCCGCCCTGATCACCGAAAGGCTGGGCTAGGATATGTGTGGAATAGTCGGCTACATAGGCGGCGGCAGCGCGAAACGGATCATAATAGACGGCCTTAAGCGCCTCGAGTACAGGGGCTACGACTCCTCCGGCATAGCGCTGGCGGCGAACGGCCGCATAGCGGTCGAAAAGACCGTCGGCCGCATAGCGGCGCTCGAGGACAGGATGGCCGGCATGGACCTCGACGGCCACGCGGGCATAGGGCATACGCGCTGGGCGACGCACGGGGCCCCCAGCGACGCCAACGCGCACCCGCACACGAGCGCGGACGGCGAGATAGCCATAGTGCACAACGGCATCATCGAGAACTACCTCGAGCTCAGGGAATGGCTCTCCGGCGAGCACGGCGTGCCCTTCCGCTCGGAGACGGACTCCGAGGTCGTCGCGCACCTGATACGGCTGTACTACGAGGGCGATCTGCTCGACGCCGTGTTCAGGGCCGTGGGCAGGATGCGCGGCGCCTACGCCATAGGCGCCATGGCGGCCTCGGAGCCGGACAGGATAGTCGCCGTCAGGAAGGACGCGCCCCTCATCGCCGGCCTGGGCGAGGACTGCAACTTCCTGGCGTCGGACATACCGGCGCTGCTTAAGTACGCCCGCACCATATACCTTTTGGAGAACAACGAGACCGTCCTCGTGACGCGCAACGAGGTGAGCATCTTCAACGAGAGGCGCGAAAAGGTGAAGCGGGACGTCTACCACGTGACCTGGGACGCGGACGCCGCCGAGAAGGGCGGGCACGACCACTTCATGATAAAGGAGATATACGAGCAGCCCAAGGGCATATCCGACACCATGGGCAGGCGGCTCGGCGCGGACGGCGGGATAAGGCTGGACGGCATATCGCTGGCGCGGCGGGAGCTCGAAAGGATCGAGCGCGTGTACATCGTGGCCTGCGGCACGGCCTACCACGCCGGCCTCGTGGGAAAGTACGCGATAGAGAGGCTGGCGGGCATGCCCGTCGAGGTAGACGTCGCGTCGGAATTCCGCTACAGGGAGCCCTTCGTCAACGACAGGACTTTGTTCATATGCATAAGCCAGTCGGGCGAGACCCTCGACACGCTGGAGGCCCTGCGCGAGGCGAAGCGGAGGGGGGCCAGGGCGCTGTCGGTCGTGAACGTGGTGGGCAGCTCCGTGGCGCGCGAGTCGGACGACGTGTTCTACACCTGGGCCGGGCCCGAGATAGCGGTGGCCTCCACGAAGGCGTACACGACGCAGCTGGTGTGCATGTACCTCCTGGCCCTGTACATGGGGCGGGAGCTGGGAAGGCTGGGCGACGGCGAGTACGCGAGGCTCGTGGACGAGCTGGGGCGCGCGCCGGGGAGGATAGAAAGCATACTGGCCCAGGAAAAGCGGGTGCAGGAGATAGCGAAAAAGATATACAGGAGCGAGCAGGTGTTTTTTATAGGCAGGGGGCCGGACGCGAGCGTCGCGCTCGAGGGATCGCTCAAGCTCAAGGAGATAAGCTACATCAACTCCTTCGCCATAGCGGCGGGCGAGCTTAAGCACGGGACCATCGCCCTCATAGAGCAGGACACGCTCGTGATAGCGCTCGCGACGCAGAGCAGGCTGGCCGGCAAGCTGCTCTCGAACATCGAGGAGGTCAAGGCGAGGGGGGCCCGCGTCATCAGCCTTGCCATGGAGGGCGACGCGAATGTGGAGAGGCAGTCCGACGAGACGATATTCATACCGCGCTGCGCCGACGAGGTGGCGCCGCTGCTCGCCGTCGTCCCGCTGCAGCTTCTGGCCTACCACATAGCGAAGCTGCGCGGCTGCGACATCGACAAGCCCAAGAACCTGGCGAAATCGGTCACGGTGGAGTAGCGGGGAGGTTAGGGACATGCCAAGAGACAGGGGGAGCGGGGCGGCGCTGGCCGCGGCCATGGCCCTCGCGCTCGCGCTGCTGTTCGCGGCGGCGGGCTGTGGCGGGGAAAACGGGGACGGGGGCGAGGTCGCGCGCTATCCCCTCGAGATCTACTACGCGAACGGGGCATACATAGCGGGCGGCCTGTCGGAGAGCAGGCTTGCGGGACCCATCAAAAGCAGCCTGTCCATGTCCGGCCCGGACGGCAACCCCTATCTGGCCCTGGTCGACGAGGTCCTGCGGGAGGCGCCCCCGGACGATCTCCCGGACGGGTCGGCGACGATGGTGGACGACGGCATAGGCTTCAGGGGCGTAAGGGTCGAGGACGGGACCGCCTACGTGGACATAAGCTCCGAGGGGCCCGACGGCAAGCCCCTGTCGGGCGGCTCGATGGAGGAGGATCTCCTGATCCTACAGATAAGCCTGAGCCTCATCGACAGCTTCGACGAGGTGAAAAGGGTCCAGTTTTTGGTGGACGGCGAGGTCCGCGAGTCCCTGATGGGGCATATGGACGCGAGCGAGCCGTTCGACAGGGAGAGCTTCGAGGGCTATGGGCTATAGGCTGATACGCTCGCGCAGGAAAAGCGTGGCGGTGTACGTGCGGGAGGGCGGCGCCCTGGAGGTGCGCGCCCCCATGAAGACGCCCGTGTGGCGCATAGACGCCTTTCTCGAGGCCAAGGCGGGCTGGATAGAGGAAAGGCGCGCGAAGCTCCGCACGGAGGACGAGAGGCGGGAGATCGTCTGCCTGGGCGGGGACGACATCAAGAGGCACAGGCGGGCCCTTCTTGAATACCTGGACGGGAAGCTGCCGGGCTACGCCGCCCTCCTCGGGGTGGGCTACGGCCGCGTGCGCGTCGGGGGGGCCTCCAAGCGCTGGGCCTCCTGCACCTCCGACGGCAACCTGAGCTTCTCGTACAGGATGGCCCTGCTCGACCCTGGGCTGATCGACTACATAGTGGTGCACGAGCTGGCGCACAGGCGGGAGATGAACCATTCCGCCGAGTTCTGGAAGATCGTCGAGGGAGTCCTGCCGGATTTCAGGGAAAGGAGAAAGGCCCTGCGCACGTTTTCGAGGCGGGTGAAAATAGTGGAGACTGAGAAGATATAAGCCATGAAAATAGACAGGGAACACTTCAGGGGCTGCCTGATCGGCGGCGCCGCGTCGGATGCCAGGGCCTATGGCACGCGCTCGGGCGGGCTGAACCTCATATCCGACAACACCCAGATGGCCTCCTTCACGCTGGACGGCCTGGTGTGGGCGGCCGACAGGGCCAAGAGAAAGGGCGTGTACGCCTATATACCGTGCCTGTTCTACTCCTATCAGAAGTGGCATTACACGCAGACGGGCAACCTGGCCGACGACGCGTACTCCTTCATACTCGACGGGGAGATACTGCGCTGGGAGGAGCTCTACGCGAGGCGCGGGCAGGGCACGACCAGCCTGACGGCCCTGGCCGGCAGCATCAACAACAGATACGGGACGATGCAGAACCGCATAAACAGCAGCAAGGGCTGCGGCGGCGTGATGCGTTCCGCGCCCATAGGCATGTACTTCTGCAGGGACGCAAAGGCGGCCTTCCGCATAGGCTGCGAGGCCGCGGCCCTCACGCACGGACACATCGACGCCATGCTTCCGGCCGGCTGCTTCGCGTTCATGATATCGGGCATACTGCAGGGCGGCGGCATACGCGAGACGGCCCTCGCGGCGCTGGACGAGATGAAGGCCTGGCCGGGACACGAGCGCTGCCTCGACATGGCGCTAAAGGCCATGCGCCTGGCCGACAGCGGGGCCTGGGCCGGAAGCGCCATGCGCGAGCTGGGCGAGGGCCTGACCGGGGACGAGCTCATCGCGCTGGCGCTATACTGCGCGCTCAGCTTCGACGGCGACATGGAGGCGCTGATAGACACGGTCTCGGGCTACGACGGCAACAGCTACAGCCTCTCCACGGTATGCGGCAGCATAGTCGGCGCCTACATGGGCTGCTCCGGCATACCCTACAAGTGGATAAAGGATCTGGAGCTTCTGGAGCTGCTTGTGCTTGGGGCGGACAAGCTGCTGGACGCAGTAGGCTAGCGCGGCGCGCCGTCCGTCCCTGCATAGATGGCGCAGGATGGGCTTTCCGCCTTTGCCCGTCCCGGAACATTTTGGAACATGGGGGTTTGCTCACATCTTATGAAAAACCATGAAATACGCGACATAGGGCTGGCCCCGTCGGGCCGCCGGAAGATAGACTGGGTCAGCGGGAACATGCCGCTTCTTAGGGGGCTGGAGGACGAGTACGGCGGGGAAAAGCCCTTCAGGGGCGTCAAGGTGTCCCTGTCCATACACCTGGAGGCAAAAACCGCCAGGCTGTGCGAGGCGCTGGCGGCCTGCGGGGCGGAGATGTCCGTGACGGGCAGCAACGCGCTTTCCACCCAGGACGACGTGGCGGCGGCGCTGGCGGAGCGTGGCATGAAGGTCTACGCCTTCCACCGGGCCTCGAGCGAGGAGTACGGCAGGCACATCGAAATGGCGCTGGAGCACGCGCCGAACATCATCATAGACGACGGCGGCGATCTCGTGGGCATGGTCCACGGCAGGCGGCCGGATCTGGCGCGGGATGTCTGGGGCGGCTGCGAGGAGACGACGACGGGCATAATAAGGCTGAAGGCCATGGAGCGGGAAGGCGCCCTGCGATTCCCCATGGTGGCGGTAAACGACGCTCGCTGCAAGCATCTTTTCGACAACAGATACGGCACGGGCCAGTCCGTGTGGGACAGCATCATGCACAACACGAACCTCATAATCGCGTCGAAGACGGCGGTGGTGGCGGGCTATGGCTGGTGTTCGCGCGGCATAGCGATGCGGGCGGCGGCGCTAGGGGCCTCGGTGATAGTGACGGAGATAGACCCCGTGAAGGCGATAGAGGCCCGGATGGACGGCTTTGCCGTCATGCCCATGGCGAAGGCCGCGGCCCTGGGCGACATATTCGTCACGGCCACGGGCTGCAAGCGGACGATAGGCGCGGAGCACATGCTTCTCATGAAGGACGGCGCCATACTCTGCAACGCGGGGCATTTCGACGTCGAGGTGGACATGGAGGCCCTCGAAGGGCTGGCGGCGGAGAAGAAGGCGGAGCGGGACAACATAAGGGGCTACAGGCTGCGGGACGGGAGATGGCTGCATGTGCTGGCGGAGGGCCGCCTTGTGAACATAGCAGCGTCCAACGGGCATCCGGCGGAGATAATGGACATGAGCTTCGCCGTGCAGTTCCTGTCCGCCCTCTACATACTGAGAAACAGGGGGAGGCTGGAAAACCGCGTGGTTGACGTGTCCGCCGAGATAGACGGGCTGGTCGCCTCGCGCAGGCTCGCGGCCTGGGGGACGGAGATAGACAGGCTTACGGAGGAGCAGGAGCGCTACCTGAACAGCTGGAACCTATGAAAGCTTGCTGCGTGAGCACTTTCGATTTAAGCGGAGGCCAATATGCCCGGACTGCCCGATCTGCTGTTCCCCGACATCGACAGGGAACCTGAATACTACGAGGCGAGATACCCCGCGCGGGGGCTGCCCGACGGCGCGATGGTGACGCGGCTCGGCCCCAGCCCCACCGGCTTCATACACCTTGGGAACCTATATATGGCCTTTGCGAACGAGCGGCTGGCCCGCCAGAGCGGCGGCGTGTTCTTCCTGCGCATAGAGGACACCGACGACAGGCGCGAGGTTGAAGGGGCGGCCCAGGCCGTCATAGGCTCGCTGGGCCATTACGGCATAGGCTTCGACGAGGGCCCGCTGCCGGGCGGCGAGACAGGGGCCTACGGGCCCTACAGGCAGAGCCTCCGGGGGGAGATATACCGCTGCTTCGCGAGGAAGCTCCTGGCCGAGGGCAAGGCCTATCCCTGCTTCCTAACGGAGGGCGAGATAGGCGGGATACGCGCGAGGCAGGAGGCGGCGAAGCTGACGCCGGGCATATACGGGGAATGGGCCGTGTGCAGGGATCTGCCGCCAGAGGAGGCGGCCAGGCGCGTCAGGGGCGGCGAGCCCTGGGCGCTGCGCTTCCGGGCCGACGGGGGGGCGGGCGGCCACGTCAGCGTGCAGGACGGGATAAGGGGCCGCCTCTCCATGCCGAAAAACGCCATGGACGTGGTGCTTCTGAAGGCCAACGGCATGCCGACCTACCACTTCGCCCATGTCGTGGACGACCGCCTCATGCGCGCCACGCACGTGATACGCGGCGAGGAATGGCTTTCGTCGCTGCCCATACACATCGCCCTTTTCGAGGCCCTGGGCTGGACGCCGCCGACCTACTGCCATACGGCGGTCCTGATGAAGCTGGACGGCGGCGCGAAGCGCAAGCTGTCCAAGCGCAAGGATCCCGAGCTCTCGCTGGACTATTACATGTCGGAGGGCTACCACCCCGCGGCGATGCGGGAGTACATGCTGACGATAATGAATTCCAACTTCGAGGAATGGCGCCTTGCGAACCCCCTGTCGCCCATAGGCGAATTTGGGTTCAGCATCGAGAAGATGGGCAATTCCGGCATGCTGTTCGACCTCGACAAGCTCCGTGACGTCAGCAGGGAGCGCCTTCTCACGATACCCGCCCGCGAGCTCGCCGAATTCATGGCGGACTGGGCGGAGCGCGCGGCGCCGGACGCGGCCCGCCTTATGCGCTCCGACATGGGCAGCCTGGAAAGGATGCTCGATATCGGCAGGGGCGGCGAAAAGCCCCGGAAGGACCTGGCCTACGCCGCGCAGATCCTGGGCCACATCGGCTATTTCTACGACGAGCTGTTCAGGATCGAGGACGAGTGGCCGGAGAGCGTCCCCCGCGAGGACATAGCGCCGCTGCTTCTGGGCTATCTGGAGGGCTACCGCCACGGGGACGGGCGGGACGACTGGTTCGGCAGGCTGCGCGCGCTTGCGGAGGAAAACGGCTACGCGGCGAAGCCCAAGGACTTCAGGAAGTCGCCGAGGCTTTACAGGGGCCATGTCGGCGACGTGAGCGCCGTCATAAGGATAGCCCTGACGGGCCGCAGGAATTCGCCCGACCTATGGGACATACAGCAGATACTCGGCGAGGCCCGGACGCGGGCCCGCATCGCGGCGGCCGCCGAACGTGCCCGCTGATATCCGGCCGCCGCCCACGAACAAACCCACGCATCAGGGCCTGTTGGCAACGACGTTCAGACGGCGCCAGCACGCCACAGTTGAAAGGAAACGCGAGATGGCAGAGAGCAAAATCCCCTACAAGATCAATCTGTCCGAAAACGAGATACCCAAAGCCTGGCACAACGTGCGCGCCGACATGAAGACCGCGCATCGCCCCATGCTGCACCCCGGGACGCTGCAGCCGGTCACGCCCGACGATCTGCGGCCCGTGTTCTGCGACAGGCTCGTCGCGCAGGAGCTCAACGACAAAGACCGGTTCATCGAGATACCGGGGCCGGTGCTAGACTTCTACAGGATGTACAGGCCCTCGCCGCTGGTGCGCGCCTACTTCCTTGAAAAGGCGCTCGACACGCCGGCGAGGATATACTACAAGTACGAGGGCGGCAACACCTCGGGCAGCCACAAGCTGAACTCCGCGATAGCCCAGGCGTATTACGCCAAGGAGCAGGGCCTTAAGGGCGTCACCACGGAGACCGGCGCGGGGCAGTGGGGGACGGCCCTCTCCATGGCCTGCGGCTATTTCGGGCTGGACTGCAGGGTCTACATGGTGAAGGTCTCGTCGGAGCAGAAGCCCTATCGCAAGGCCGTCATGGAGACATACGGCGCGACGGTGACGCCCTCGCCGTCCGGCACGACGCAGATAGGGCGCAAGATGCTGGCCGACGACCCCGACACGACGGGGAGCCTGGGCTGCGCGATATCCGAGGCCGTCGAAGCGGCCGTAAGCACGGAAGGCTACCGCTACGTGCTCGGCAGCGTGCTGAACCAGGTGCTGCTGCATCAGTCGATAGTGGGGCTCGAGGCCAAGGCCGCGCTCGAAAAATACGGCGAGAGCCCCGACATCCTCATAGGCTGCGCGGGCGGCGGCTCCAACCTCGGCGGCCTTATGGCCCCCTTTATGGGCGACAGGCTGGCGGGCAGGAAGGCCCCGCGCTTCATAGCGGTGGAACCGGCGTCCTGCCCCTCCATGACGCGCGGCAGGTTCGCCTACGACTTCTGCGACACGGGCAAGGTCACGCCGCTGGCGAAGATGTACACGCTCGGCTCGGCCTTCATACCCGCCTCGAACCACGCGGGCGGCCTGCGCTACCACGGCATGAGCCCCATACTGTCGCAGCTGTACCACGACGGCTACCTTGACGAGGCAAGGGCGGTCGGGCAGCTCGGCGTGTTCGAGGCCGCGAAGCTGTTTGCGAAGGTGGAGGGGCTGCTGCCCGCGCCGGAATCCGCCCACGCCATACGCGTGGCGATAGACGAGGCCCTGAAATGCAGGGAGAGCGGCGAGGCCAAGACCATACTGTTCGGGCTGACGGGGACGGGCTACTTCGACATGGCCGCCTACATGCAGCACAACGACGGCACGATGGAGGACTACGTGCCTACGGACGCGGATCTTGCGCGCGGCTTCGCGGGCCTGCCGGAGGTCGCCGCCGAGTAGGCCCCGCCCCCCAGGCGCAGCGACGCGCAGGGCGCGGGGCGGCGGGCCTGCCTCAGGGCAGACGGCGTATGATATTCGGGTCGATATGCGCCGGATCCTTTGAGCCGGTCATGCACAGCGCCCAGCGCAGCTCGTCGCTGATGTCCTCTATGGCCTTTCGGACACCCTCCGCGCCGTTATCCGTGAGGCCGGCTATCACGGCCTTGCCGACGCAGACGGCCGTGGCGCCCAGCGCCAGCGCCTTGAACGCGTCCATGCCTCGCGTGACGCCGCAGTCCACGAATATCGGGACGCTGCCGCCGACGAGCCGGGCTATGTCCGGCAGGACCATGAGCGGCGGCGCCGAGTAGTCCAGCACGGCCCCGGCGTGGTGCGAGACCACTATGCCGCCCGCGCCGGCCTCGAGCGCCTTGTACGCGTCCCGCTCGCTGAGCACGCCCTTGACTATGAAGGGCAGCCCCGTGGCCTTGACGAAGCCCTTTATCTCGTCGAGGCTCTTGGGGCTGACCGGGCATTCCATGGCGAATCCCCTCGTGCGCTTCCCGCCGAACACGTAGTCCGTGTCCATGCCCACGGCCAGCGCGCCGGCCTTCTCCGCGTGCTCCAGTTTCCTGTATATCAGGTCTATGTCCGCGTAGGGCTTGACTATCTTCACCGTCCTGGCGCCCGTGGCTATTATGGCCTCGAGCTCCGCCTCGCTGCCTATGCCCGCCCACATGGGGGCGCCGGCCGCCGCCGCCCCGCGCGCGGTGTCGGCCATACCGTTCTCCCGCGTGCGGTCCAGCCCCGACAGGGCCGCCACCATGACGGGCGTCGCGAAGCGCTCGCCGAAAAGGCTGAAGCCCGTGGAGGCCATGGCCGCGTCTATGGTGCGCAGCTCCACAAGCAGCGAGTCGAAATAGTCGCGCGTTATCTGCGCCGAGTCCCCTCTGTTCGCGTTCATAATATCCTCCTCCTTCCTCTAAAAAAGCGCGGCGGCCGTCGGCCGATCCGCGCTTACAGTTCCGAGAAAAATGGCGCCCCGACAGTCGATCCCCTGCCTGTCAGACAGCAGCCCCTACTCAAATCGAGAGCGGCCGGCGGGGGCGTCAGTTTTGTTCAGATCGGGTTCTGGGGGCGGTTTTGGCTCCCGGAGCGTACTAAAAGGTACGTGAGGAAGCCAATAA
>JAISXZ010000018.1 GCA_031270275.1 Eubacteriales Family XIII. Incertae Sedis bacterium
CTTCTCCGCAGGGCCGCAAGGCCTATGCGCGGGGCAGGGAGGAATACGGATGGATCCCGTACTGATCAGCATCGTCGGCATCATCGCCTTTATAGTCCTGCTCGCCCTGGGCATGCAGATAGGCGTCTCGCTTGCCTTGGTGGGCTTTATCGGGTTCGGGATCTGCAAGGGCTTTCCCGCCGCCTTCGGCGTGCTGAAGACGATGCCCTACACCACCGCCGCCAGCTTCTCGCTCTCCGTGATCCCGCTGTTCGTGTTCATGGGCCAGCTCGCCTATTACTCGGGGATAAGCGGGGAGCTGTACGACACCTGCTACAAATGGCTCGGGAGGTTTCGCGGGGGGCTCGGCGTATCGACGCTCGCGGCCTGCGCCATGTTCTCCGCGATATGCGGCTCCGCCACGGCCACGACCGCCACCATGGGCACGGTATGCCTGCCCGAGATGAGCAAGTACAGCTACAAGCGCTCCCTTTCGACGGGGCTGATATCGGCCGGCGGCACCATGGGCATACTGATACCGCCCAGCGTGGGCTTCATCGTGTACGGCACCATCTCGGGCGAGTCCATAGGCGCCATGTTCGCCGCGGGCATACTGCCCGGCCTGCTTTTGACCCTGCTGTTCATAGCCACGGTCGCCGTCATAACGGCCCGCGACCCTGCGGCTGGCCCGGCCGGTGAGCGCTTCGGCCTTGTGGAGCGGCTGAGGTCGCTGAAGGGCGTGATAGCCTTTCTCATACTTTTCGTGCTGGTCCTCGGCGGCATATTCGGCGGGCTTATAACGCCCAGCGAGGGCGGCGCGGTCGGGGCCTTCGGCTCGCTGGTCTTCCTCGCCATACGCCGCAAGGCGAGCCTGAGCAACCTGTTTATGGCCCTTTCGGACAGCATAAAGACCACGGCCATGATCTTCACCATCATGATAGGGGCGTACATATTCGGCAATTTCCTTACCGTTTCGAGGATGCCGATGAAGATGGCGGAGGCCGCCGTCAGCATGAACCTTTCCCCGCTGGCCGTGCTGGCCATGATGCTGGCCGTATTCATAGTCCTGGGCTGCTTCGTGGACGCCCTGCCCCTGACCATAATACTGGTCCCCATATTCCTGCCCATAGTCCAGGCTCTTGAGATGAACGCCATATGGTTTGGCGTGCTCATGGTCCTGTGCATGCAGATAGGGCTGATAACACCGCCGGTGGGCATGTGCTGCTACGTAATGGCAGGCGTGGCGAAGGACGTGCCGCTTCAGTCCATATTCAGGGGGGTCCTGCCGTTCATGCTCGCGCTCGTCGTGGCCCTGTGCACGGTAATCGCCTTTCCCGCGTTCGCGACCCTGCTGCCGGGCATTTTCTACGGCAGCCAATAAGCTCTGCGGAAGGCGGGCCGGGCGCGGGGCGAAGGTTCAGCACTGCCGGCAAGGGCGCTAATCCGCCCAATAAGAAGGAGGACAGCCATGAAAAGGAAAACTCTGCTCTCTACCGCCCTGGCGCTGGCGCTCGCGATGGCCCTTGCGGCCTGCGGCGGGGGCGGAGGGGGGACGGAACAGGCCGCGGACACAGGGGACACGGGGAATCCGGCGCCTGCGGCGACGGACAGCGAGGTCTACACCCTGGTGCTCACTAGCCATGAGCCGCCCACGAGCGAGGCCGCGAACTTCATAAACACATGGGCGGAGACCGTGCAGGACGCCAGCGGGGGCCGCATCGCGATAGACATAAACCACGGCGGGGCCCTGGGCGGGCCGACGCAG
The DNA here is from genome assembly GCA_031270275.1 of Eubacteriales Family XIII. Incertae Sedis bacterium. Lineage (GTDB taxonomy): Bacteria > Bacillota > Clostridia > Peptostreptococcales > Anaerovoracaceae > JAISXZ01. The sequence goes on from JAISXZ010000018.1 coordinate 1,745, forward strand.
ACCATAGACCTGGTGCTGAACGGCTCGGCCGACATAGGCTTCGGCCTACAGTCCTTCTATCCCAACATGTTCCCCATGACGGACACCGCCTGTCTGCCCATGCTGCCCTTCACAAGCGCCGAGCAGGCCAGCAAGGCCCTTTGGGACTTCTACGAGAACACCGACTACCTGAAGGACGAGTATTCCCAGTACAAGGTCATACTTCTCAGGACCAACTGCTCCGCGCCCATCGCCACGAACAAGGCGAAACTGTCCAGCGTGGACGAGATCAAGGGCATGAACATCCGCGCCATGGCGGGCCCCCTGAACGACTTCATCGTCGGGCTTGGCGCCTCGCCCGTGGGCGTCAGCATCGCCGAGCTCTATTCGGCCCTGGAGAACGGCACGCTTGACGCGTCCACGACCGACTGGCACGCCATCTATTCGTTCAAGATCTTCGAGCCGACGAAGTTCTACGCCGACGAGAAGCTTCTGTACAACACCTATTTCTTCCTTATGAACAAGGATTCGTATGCGGGACTTCCCGCCGATCTGCAGGCTGTCATCGACGAGTACAGCGGCGAGGGCGCGCTGAACATCAACATAGGCGCCTGGGACGACATCGAGGAGACGGCGAAGGAGGCCGTGGTTTCCAACAGCGGCGAGGTGTATACCCTGCCGGAGGCCGAGCACGCCAAGCTCCTGGCCCTGTCCGACAGGGTGCAGAAGGACTGGATACAGAAGATGGAGGCCAATGGCTATCCCGCGCAGGCCGCCTATGACAGGCTTCTGGAGCTGGCCGGGGAATACGAGTAGCCATCAACGATAAAGGCGGTAGCGTTTTGGGCGGATTCAGGAAGATCATAGATACAGTCTGCGAAAAGGTGTCCTACGTCTCCATGGCGGTCACGTTCATAATGATGATGATGACCACGGTGGACGTCGTCCTCCGAAAGGTCAGCGTGCGCGGCATAAACGGCAGCTACGAGCTGACGGAGGTCGGCATGGTGACGCTGGTGTTCTGCGCCATAGCCTTTTTGCAGACGAACAGGGGGCAGATAAGGGTGGGCATGCTGGTCGAAAGGTTCCCGGAGCGCGCGCGGCACTTCCTGGAAGGCGTGATACTGCTGCTCAGCGCGGCCATACTGGCGGTCATCTGCTACGCGACTTATCTGCAGATAGGCAAGCAGTACGAGGCGCAGCTGACGACCTCCCTGCTGCATGTGCCGATCTACCCCTTCATGGCGATCACGTCCTTCGGCCTGCTGCTGTATACGCTCGCCATCCTGGCCAACGCGACCGAGGAATTCGGCAAGTGGCTGAAATGCAAGCCTCTACGGGACGGGCGGGGCGAGCGGGCGGACGGACAGGACGAGCGGGCGAACGGATAGGGCTAGCGGCGGCGCGGGGCGCCGTGACAGGATTCGCAGAACGAGCGGCGCGGGGCGCCGTGACAGGATCCGCAGCGAGGGCGGCGCGGCTTCAGCGCCGCCCTCGCCATTCCGCCAAGGCCCTTTCCAGCAGCCTTTCCGACAGGGCCAGGAACCTGTCTATGTCCCCCGGCCCCGCGCCGTCCACATGCACGCCGGCCGCCGCGACGGCGACGCAGCCGAACTCCCGGCAGAAGGCTTCCGCGAACATGACGGCTATCCTGTCGTCCTTGTGCCCGAGGATATTGTATACCGACGTGGTACAGGACATGTCCTCGGAGCCGTCGAGGCTGGGGCGCGGCAGGCTTACCGCCACGCTGCCTATATGGGGGGCATCGCCCCCGCCTATGTACAGCTGCACGCCGTCCCCCGCGCCGGAGACCCTGGCCCCTATGCGGAACGGGGCATCACCCTCCGTCAGGGCTGTCGTTCCCATGAATCCGTCCATAAATCCGTCCATAAACCCGAGATGGTAAGGTGGCTTGCGTTTTCAACGGGTTTCGTATTGAATATTTACGACAAGAACGATACTGGGGACCGAACGGATGATAAGGCTACTGGCGCAGCTTCTCGATTTCGGCGCGTGTGAGCCCGGTCGCCTTGGCTATGGTCTCGACCGGCGTGTTGAGCGACAGCAGGTTTTTCGCGATTTCCACGCTGCGCTCCTTAAGTCCCTCTTTGCGCCCCTCTTTGCGCCCCTCTTTGCGCCCCTCCTTGCGCCCCTCCTTGAGTCCCTTCTCGCGCCCCTCGCTGAGCAGCACCTCCCTCGTGTGGGCGTTGTCCCGCTGGAGCACGAGCCGCGTGTGGTAGTTCGCCCGCTCGACCTCGTCCTTGCTGATCGTCGCCAAAAGCTCCGCCGCCATCCTTATCTCCCCCCTCTCC
>JAISXZ010000064.1 GCA_031270275.1 Eubacteriales Family XIII. Incertae Sedis bacterium
GCTTGCGAGGCGCAAAACGCAGGCGAACCCGTAGGTTCGGCGAGGCTTTGCAACGAAGCAAGGCGTCAAAATAGCCGCCAAGACGCGCAATGTTTAGTCGGTGGAGCAATAACAACAAACGATGGCGACTGCCATCCGCCACGCCTAAGACGTGAGGATATCGAAGACCTGGCGGTTGATCTTCTTCACCGGGGCCTCGCTGAGGTTTGACATGACCGCGATCTGCAGATCCAGATCCGGGCATATCCAGAAGCTGGCGCGGAAGCCGTCGTCCGTGCCCTCGTGGCCGTAAAGCCTATGCCCGCCCTGCTCCCTTATGAACCAGCCCAGCCCTATGCCCTCGCCGTTGTTGGGGACCAGGGCCCGCGCCGCCCACGCCTCCGCGTAGGTTTCCGGGCGCAGCAGGCCGCGCCGCAGATGGGCGTCCCCCCATATCAGCATGTCGCCCAGGCTGGATGTCAGCGTGGAGCTGGGGGCGTGGGCGCGGTTGTACGGGAAGCGCCTCTCCCTTGCGATGAGCCTGTCGGCGTCCTTGAAGTGGGGCGAGCACACGCCCGCCTCCCGCAGGGCCGCGAGCCCGAGGCCCAGGGCGGCCTCCCTCTCGCCGGGCGGGCCGGAACCGTGCGGCCGGCGCCCAAGCCCCCGCCGAAAGGTCAGGAAGGTCGAGGATGCCATGTCCGCCGGCCTCATCAGGCCGTCCTCCATGAAGGACTCGAAGTCGAGCCCCGACAGCTCCGAGGCCAGGGCCCCGAGAAGCTCGTAGCCCATGTTGCTGTATCGGAACCGCCCGTCCCCAGGCTCCCACAGCAGCCGCGCCCCGACGACCTCCGGCGAACACAGATAGCGTTTCAATGCGCCCCGGTCGAACTCGGGGGCGTCCCAAGCGTAGTCCTCGACGTCCGGCATGCCTGCGGTGTGCGACAGGAGCTGCCGCGCCGTCACGCGGGCGAAGCGCGGGTCGTCCATGCGCATCCACGGCAGATAGCCGGCCACGGGGGCGTCCAGATCCAGCAGGCCCCTCTCCATGAGCATGAGTATGCCCGTCGATACAAAGAGCTTCGAGACGGATGCCATGTGGAATATGCTGTCCGTGCGCAGGGGGATGCCCTCAGGCATGTCAAGATAGCCCGCAGCCGCCTCGTGCCGCGTCCCGGCCGAGGGCGCGGGGCTGCCCGCGCCCACAGAGACGCCTATGGCCAAGCCGGGCAGATCGAGGTTGTACAGGGCCTTGCCTATGAATTCGTCGATCCTGCCGCGATGGCGGCGGTCGCCAAGCGTATGATCCATTCCTTGCCCGTCCCGGCCGCGTCGCGCCGGCGGCCCTATACGAGCACGTCCAGCAGCTGCGAGGACGGCGGCGCCTGAACGGCCGCGTCCGCCATCTCAAGCACCTTTCCGACGGCTTCGGCCTCCATTTCCATGGCCTTGTCGAGCATCGCGAGGTTTACCGACTGCGCGAGCTTCATCGAGCTCAGCGACATGCTCGCCGAGGCTATACCGTAAAAATCCATAACTCCTCCATTTCCCAAAACATGGCGGCCCTTCGCCGGATCCGCCCAAAATCCCCAATCTGTATATCGCCGCTTTCCCGCAGAACTTTAGGGATTTAACCCTTCCGTGTTACTCGTTCACCTACTCTAATCGGAACTACTCACACGCCGCGTCAGTTTTGTCCAGATCGGGTTCTGGGGGCGATTTTGGCTCCCGGAGCGTACTTGAAGCTACGTGAGGAAGCCAATAATCGCAGCCAGGTTCCGAGATGGGCAAAAATGGCGTGGCGTGTGAGTAGTAACCTCCCCGTCACTCCTCGGGGCCGAATTCGTTAAGATACTCCATGAACTCCTCGAACTCGGCAAAATCGCCCTGCACGAACTCATAGAACACGGATTCCTTGAACTCGTATTTCGCGGAGGTGTTTATCGCCGTGCCCAAGGCTATCTGGAGCTCCTTCTCTATGCGGCTTATCGCGCCGAGGGAATAGGCCACCGCCACCAGCTGCCCGTATTCCGTGACATAGAACAGGCCGCGTATATCGTCGTTGAGGCGGTATACGGTCTCCTTCAGATGGTCGTTGTTGTTCTTGAACTGGAGGAAAAGGACGCCCCCGTCCTGGTCCTTCTGCAGCGCGCCCGGATACAGCTTCGCCACGGACTTCTGTATGCCGTCGATGTCGCCCGTGATTTCGTAGACCGTTATGTATTCCGGCCTGCCGAGCATCATCGCGGCCTCGGATGTGCTGACGAAGAAGCAGGAACGCACATGCAGCGACAGTATCTTCCTGCCCCGAAGATAGATTTCGGACATGACGAGCTGGTAGCGCCCGTTGTTCTCTATCAGCGACTCGCAGAGGAATGACATCCCGCCCGCGTTCTCGTAGAGCTCTATCGTGTTTTTGCACAGGGTCTCCCCCTGCTTGTTGGGCGGCGCGCTGAGCGAGGCGGGCCGCACGGCCATATGCCTGACCGCCTCGTCGTCCTTCGCGAAGAAGCGCATAAGGAAATAGTTTATGGCCTGCTCGTCGGTCTCGAGCGGCACGCAGAGCTTGTGGAAAAGCGCGTTTTCCTCGAGCAGCGTCATGGTCAGCGGCGTATCGAGCATGAACGCCAGCTCATCCCGGCTGACGGGCAGCAGGCTGCCGCTGGCCTTCGTCATCCTGACGTACTTCTGCACCAGATAGACGGCTTCCTTTTCCGTGAGCTCGGCCTTGGAGCCGCCGAGGCCGCCCATCATCGAATTTTCCGCCTCATAGAGCGTGTCGGCGTCGTTGCCCATGATGCTGCGGTACGACTCGACGCCGAACTCCTCCGCGTCTATGTAGAAGAACTGGTGCAGATCCGAGTCGAAGTCGGCCTGCTCGACGCTCCAGTGTATGTACAGCACGAAAATGCCCATAAGGCGGGTGTTCGTGGCGAAGGCCCCGGAGAACAGCTTGTCGGACTTCTGTATCGAGCTGTGCAGGCCGCCCTTTATTATCTTGAATTTTTTGTTTTCCCTCAAAATCTCGCCCCTTGGTGTTCGACTGAAGTTTTTAGGCGCCGCCCATGCCGCGCGGCGCGGGCCGTCACGCGCGTTCCGCGAGCGGCGTGTATTCCCTGCGCGGCTGCACGCACGTGTAGGCCGGCCGCATTATCATGCCCCCCGCCGCGAGCTCCTCGATCCTGTGCGCGCACCAGCCCGCGATGCGGGCTGCCGCGAAGATCGGCGTGGCGAGCTCGTCCGGTATGTCGAGGGCCTTGTACACAAAGCCCGAATACAGATCGACGTTCGCGGGCATGGGCTTCTTTACGCCCTTGATCTCCTGGCAGAGCAGGGGCCCCTGCTCCTCTATGTAGGAATAGAGCCCGAAGTCGTCGAGCAGGCCCTTTTCCTCGGCGAGCCTGCGCGCCATCCGCTTAAGCAGCAGGGCCCTCGGGTCGGAGACGGTGTACACGGCGTGCCCGAGCCCGTATATCAGGCCGCTGCCGTCGTGGGCCTCGCCCCTGAGTATCTTTATGAGATAGTCGCGCAGGGCCCTTCGGTCGCCTACGTCCCGGACGTTCCCCTTTATGCTGTTCACCATCTCTATGACCTTTATGTTCGCGCCGCCGTGCTTGGGCCCTTTCAGCGAGCCGACGGCCGCCGCTATGGCGGAATAGGTGTCCGTGCCCGTGGAGCTCACGAGATGGGTGGTGAAGCTCGAATTGTTGCCCCCGCCGTGCTCCGCGTGCAGCATCATGCAGATGTCGAGCAGCTTTGCCTCCAGATCCGTGAACTCGCTGTTGGGGCGCGTTAGGTGCAGTATGTTCTCGGCCGTGCCGCGCCCAGGGAGCGGGAAGTGCAGATGCAGGCTGGCGCCCTCCTGCAGGATGCGCTTGGCCTGGTAGCCGCTCGAGATGAGCGCGGGGAAGCAGGCGACAAGGCCGACGCACTGCCGCAGCACGTTCTCGATGGAGATGTCGTCGGGGTTGCTGTCGTAGGAGTAGAGCGCCAGCACGCTGCGCGCGAGCTTGTTCATTATGCTGCGCGAGGGCGCCGTCAGCACCATGTCGCGTATAAAGCCCTCGGGCAGCGTCCGCTTTTCGCCCAGAAGCCGCTCGAAGCCCGCAAGCTGGCCCCTGCTTGGCAGCCTTCCGAACAGGAGCAGGTAGCAGGTCTCCTCGAAGCCGAAGCGATCCTCCGCGAGGCAGCTCCCGACAAGGTCCTCGACGTCGTAGCCCCGATAGAACAGCCTGCCGTCTATGGGGCGCCTTTCGCCCCCCTCGGCCTCATAGCCCTGTACATCGCCGACGCGCGTAAGGCCGACGACGACGCCGGAGCCGTCGGCGTTGCGCAGGCCGCGCTTGACGTCCCATTTGCTGTAGAGCCCCGGATCGATCCCGTTGCCCTCCACGAGCTTCGCGGCAAAGCCGCCTGCAAGCAGATCCTCCATTCACCCCCCGTTGGCGTTAGGCCATTTTTGTCCATACGGCGCGGCCACAGCCGGCGCCAGCCGGCATATACTCCATTGTAACATGAACGCGGCGCGAAGCAAAGCGTTTATGTTACAATCCGCCATGCGCGTTTTCGCCGCAGGCGAAAAAATCGCGCGGCATTCCAGACTGTAGGACAGCCGCGGCCCCTATGCGGCTGTTGTACCATGAACGCGGCGCGAAGCAAAGCGTTTAATGCGGGCGCGCCCCTTTTAGCCGTGGGCTACGTCAGCGCCTCTGGGCGAGCGCGAGCAGGCGCGGGTAGCATTCCGTCTCCGAGAGCGTCGCGAAGTAGTCCTGCGGCCGTTCCGCGCGGCGTATCCGCGCAACGGAGCCGTCCTCGCGCAGCAGCAGCTCGGCCGCCCGCAGCCTGCCGTTGTAGTTGTAGCCCATGGAATGCCCGTGCGCCCCGGTGTCGTGTATCACTATAAGGTCGCCCGGCTCTATTTCGGGCAGGGCCCGCCCCGCCGCGAATTTATCGTTGTTTTCGCACAGCGAGCCGACGACGTCGTAGACATGGTCGGCGGGCAGGCCCTCCTTGCCCGACACCGTCATATGGTGATAGGCGCCGTACATGGCGGGGCGCAGCAGATCCGCGGCGCAGGCGTCCAGCCCTATGTAATGCCTGTACGTGTCCTTTCTATGCACCGCGGAGGCCACGAGGCAGCCGTGGGGGCCGAGCATGAAGCGGCCGAGCTCGCTGCAGAGCGCAATGTCCTGCATGCCGGCCGGCGCGAGCGTGTCATGGAAGGCTTCCCTGACCGACTCGCCGATCAGCTCTATGTCGCAGGCCTCCTCGCCGGGGCGGTAGGGTATGCCGATGCCCCCGCTGAGGTTGATGAAGCTGACGGCTATGCCTGTCTCGTCCCTAAGCTCGACGGCGGCCTCAAAGAGCAGCCTGGCAAGGGCGGGGTAGTACCCCTCCGACAGGGCGTTGCTGGCGAGGAAGGCGTGCAGCCCGAACGCGCGGGCGCCCTTGCCGCGCAGCCTTGCGAAGCCTTCGGCCAGCTGTCTGCGGGTGAATCCGAACTTGGACTCGGCGGGCCCGTCCATTATGCTGTTGCCTATATGGAAGGCGCCGGGGTTGTAGCGGCAGCAGACGGTTTCGGGTATGCCCGCGCAGGCTTCGAGGAAGTCGATGTGCGTGAAGTCGTCGAGGTTGATCGTCGCCCCCAGCCCCCTCGCGTACACGAACTCCCCCGCCGGCGTCATGTTGGACGAAAACATGATCTCCCCGCCGCGAAAACCCGCAGCCTCGGCAAGCATCAGCTCCGTCAGGCTGGAGCAGTCCACGCCGCAGCCCTCCTCCTTCAGCATCGAAAGCAGGACGGGGTTGGGGTTGGCCTTGACGGCGAAGTATTCCCTGTATCCGGCGTTCCAGCCGAAGGCCCTGTTGACGGCGCGGGCCGTGGCCCTTATGCCCGCCTCGTCGTAGAGGTGGAAGGGCGTCGGGTGGCTGCGGACGATCTCGAGCAGCTTTTCATGGGAAACAAAGGGGGGTTTTGTCATGGCTGTCTGCTGCGGCCGTCCAAGGCGTAAGGCTCCGCGCCATTTTTGCCAATCCCGAATTCCTCAGTCACGCGGCTGAGCATGGCGGCGGTCTCCGCGCGCGTGGCGTATCTGAGGGGCTCGAGCCTGCCCTCGTCGCCGTTCAGCATGCCCCTGCCGACGAAGAACGCCATCGGCTGCGCCGCGTAGCCGGACACCGCGCCGCGGTCGCTGAAGGGCTCCAAGGGCTGGAGCGGGTAGTCGCGGGCGTCCTCCCTGCCTGTCATGACGAGGAAACGCCACATCATGGACAGCATGTCCTCGCGCGTCATCGGCGTCTCGGGCGCGAACATGTTGTCGCCTATGCCGGTGATCGCGCCGCCGGCCTTCGCTTCGGCTATGGCCTTCGCGTAGTATGCGTCCGGCGCCACGTCTATGAAGCTTTCGGATACGCCCCCCCCCGCGCCGGCAAAGCCGAAGGCCTGGGCCGCCATCAGCACGAAGTCCCCGCGCTTTATCTGGCTGTCGGGCATGAAGGTGCCGTCGGGATAGCCCTGAATCACGCCCGCCCCCACCATCAGCGCGACGTATTCGGAGGCCCAGTGGCCGTCCATGTCGCTGAACGGCGCGGGCTCAGGATCGGACTGCGTCGGGGCGGGCAGGGGCTCCTGCCCGGCGGGCGCCGCCGCGTTCATCTCGCGCATCATCGCGTAGAGCTCCGGGCTGCCGGCAAAGGAGCCGTATGAGTACATGATGTAGCCCGACACGCCCGCCTTGGCCCTGTTGAGCTCCAGCTGCCTGCGTATCTCCGCCACGCCGTGCCAGGGGCTTGCCGGGTCGGAATTGCCGCTTCTGTAGGCCGCCTGGCCTATGTAGAGCTTGACGCCCGTGCCCTCCGCCACGTCGGCCCACCAATCGACGAGGGTGGCGTAGTCGGCTATGTCGTAGCCTATGTTCCAGTATATCTGGGGCGCGACGTAGTCCATTATGCCGCGCTTGACCCAGCCTCTGGTGTCGGCGAACTTCTGGCTGTAGGCCTCGCTGCCCCGCGTGTCGCTGCCGAGCGCGGAGTTCGATCTGTTCGCCCATATGCCTATGGGGCTGACGCCGAACACGAGGCCTTTGCCGGCGGCCCGCGTAACCTCGTGGATGTTCCTCACGGTCGTCTCGGTGTTGGCGCGGCGCCAGTCCGCGAGCGAGGCGTAGGCGGCGCCGTAGGCGGCATAGGAGGCCGCGTCCCCGAAGTCGTCGCCGGGGTAGAAATAGTCGTCTATGTGTATGCCGTCCACGTCGTAGCCCTCGACGATCTCGCGGACGCCGTCCGCTATGAGGCTCTGCACGCCCGGCTCGCCGGGGTTCCAGTACAGCCTGCCGTCGCTGTACAGCACCGTCCACTCGGGATGCAGCCTCGCGGGGTGCCCGTCCGCGAGGGCCGCGTTGTCCGCGCCCTCCGCCGTTATGCGGTAGGGGTTCAGCCAGGCGTGAAGCTGCAGCCCCCTCTCGTGCGCGGCCTCGACCATGAAGGCCAGGGGGTCAAAGCCGCCGGACGGCGCCTGCCCCTGCACGCCGGTAAGGTACTTCGACCAGGGGAACAGGGACGATCTGTACAGGGCGTCGGCGGCGGGGCGCACCTGGAAGAAGACGGCGTTGAAGCCCATATCCTTTGCGCCGTCGAGTATGGCCAGGGCGTCGCGCTTCAGCGCCGCCTGGTCGGCGGTCGGCTGCGAGGGGTAGCTGAGCGTGAGCACGGTCGGCACCCAGACCCCCCGGAGCTCGTCCTGCGACGCGGCGTGGGCGGGGCCTGGCGGAAGGGCCGCGAGGGCCAGCGCCGCCGCCAGAAACAGGCAGAGCGCGAGGGAAGGCCCCACGCGCGGGTTTTCGCTTTCGCGTTTCATGGCTGTTCGTTTCCTTTCCCTTCGTGATGCGTACAGTTTCTTAATATCATAAATGCGGAGCGTTTATGATATCCGCCATGTGCGTTTTCGCCGAAGGCGAAAAAATCGCACGGCACTTCAATCCGTATAATAACCGCGCCCTTTGCGGTTATTATATCATGGTAGATGGAAAAATCGACGATTTGCGACAAAATTATTGCGCGGCAAAGGCTTTTTTAATATAATGGTAACATTCGGTCACAAGGCGCAACGGGGCGTCCCGGCCGGAACGGGGCAAGGCGTCCGCAGGGGCGCAACGGAGGCGGCATGGGCGAGTGGAAGGATCTTTCAAGGGATGAGCTTTTGGGGCTTAGGGCGGAATGCGCGGCCGGATACGGGAGGCTAAAGGCCATGGGCCTGAAGCTGGACATGTCGCGCGGCAAGCCGTCGCCTGACATCATAGACCTGAGCAACGGCCTGCTTGAGGCGCCGATCCCCTATGTGACGGAGGACGGGACCGATGCGCGCAACTACGGCGTCCCGACGGGCATAGCGGAGTTCAGGCGGCTTTTCGGCGAGCTGCTGGGCCTGGAGCCGGACAGCATAATCGTGGGCAACAACGCGAGCCTCGAGCTTATGCACGATTTCTACAGCAGGCTGTATCTGTTCGGGACCCTGGGCTGCAAGCCCTGGTGCCGCCTCGAGAAGGTGCGGTTCCTCTGCCCAAGCCCAGGCTACGACAGGCATTTCGCGATAAGCCAGGCCTTCGGCACGGAGATGACGGCCATCCCGATGACGGAGGACGGGCCGGACATGGACGCCGTGGAGGAGGCCGCCGGCAGCGACGAGGCGGTGAAGGGCATATGGTGCGTGCCGCTCTATTCAAACCCGCAGGGCGCGGTATACAGCGACGAGACGGTCAGAAGGCTGGCGTCCATGAAGACGGCGGCGCCGGATTTCAGGATATTCTGGGACAACGCCTACGGCGTCCATCACGTGTTCGGGGAGCACAGGCTCGCGGACATATTCAGGCTCGCCAGGGAGCATGGGAACGAGGACAGGGTGTACTATTTCTTCTCGACCTCGAAGCTCAGCTTCCCCGGCGGGGGCGTGGGCATGGCGGCGGCCAGCCCCGCCAACATCGCGGAGCAGCGGAGGCACATCTCGGTGCAGACCATAGGCTACGACAAGCTCAGCCAGCTTCGCGCGGCGCGCTTCCTGAAAAGCCCCGAGAACATCAGGGCGCACATGCGCGAGATAGGCGCCATGCTGCGGCCAAAGTTCGAGACGGTGATGGAGACGCTGGAGAGGGAGCTGGGCGGCACGGGGCTCGTCTCCTGGACGCGGCCCAAGGGCGGCTACTTCCTCGCGGTGGACACGCTCGAGGGCTGCGCCGGCGCCGTCGTCGCCCTGGCGAAGGAGGCCGGCACGACGCTGACCCCCGCCGGCGCCACCTTCCCCTATGGCAAGGACCCGAAGGACACGAACATAAGGATCGCGCCCACCTACCCGGAGCTGGGCGAGCTGCGCAGCGCGATGGAGCTGTTCTGCCTCTGCGTGAAGCTCGTCAGCGCGGACAGGCTGCTGGCGCGCTGAGGGGGCGCGCCGCGGCAAAGGGGCCGCCCCCGGCGCCGCACGCGCCCCATCAGGCCCTGAAGAATATCGATATCCCCATCTAGCGCAGTAATCCCAAGCCTTCCGGGCCGCAGACACGGAAGGCCTCCCATCCAAACGCCAGCCGCAGTTTTCCAACGATATTCAGGCAATCGCGCGAATTTCCGCAGACATGCCCGTCCTTTGCTGCCAAAATCGCTGAAAAATATTGATGTTGCAATTAAAAGCCGTCATTTTACATTCCCCGGGCGGGGGCATAGAATGAGGATCAGAAGACAGGCCGGCTAGAGAAGAAGAAGCATATGCGATGCCCCGTTGGACATAAAGGAGGATGACGGACATGACAAGCAATGCTGCCATTAAGGTCGATTTTTCGGCAAAAGCCCCCGCCCATACGCAGCACGACTTTGCGCCCGGCAAGATGATCAGCTTCAATACCTATCTGCGGCCGGCTCCCACCTACTACTACGGCAACGACATCATCGAGGAGCTCGCCGCCATGCTGCATGGCATCGAGCACGACAAGATATTCTTCGTCACCAACGCGGTCCTGAAGGATTTTTACTGGAACGAGATCGCCGCGGCATTCGCCAGGAACTGCCTCGTCAGCGAATGCATCACCATCGACGATGCCGAAAAGGACAAGCGCTTCGCCAATCTGGAGCGCCTCTGCGAGACCCTCGTGGAGAAATTCGTGACCAAGGGCTCCATCATCATCGGCTTCGGCGGCGGCTGCCTCACCAACATCGTGGGCCTCGCCTCGGGCCTGATCTTCCGGGGCATCCGCTACATCGAGATCCCCACGACCTTCATGAGCGTCACGGACAGCTGCTTAAGCAACAAGCAGGCCGTAAACGGCAGGTACGGCAAGAACCAGTACGGCATGTACTACGCCCCGATGTTCATATTCGGTGACACGCGGTTTTTAAAGACCGAAAGCCTGTCGGGGCGCAAATCCGCCATCGCGGAAGGCATCAAGAACGCGCTGATCAACGACGCGTCCCTGCTGCCCTACTACGAGGACGTCCTCGACACCGACCTCGACAACATGAAGCCCAGGACCCTGACCGAGCTGGGCTACAACATCATCTGCTCCAAGCAGGAGATACTCAGGAAGGACCCCTCCGAGAAGCTCTTTGCCATGGCGCTGGAGTACGGGCACACCTTCGGCCACGCGATAGAGTTTTTCTCCGGCGGCAGCGTCCCCCACGGCATAGCCGTCGCGAAGGGCATGTGCGTGGCTGCGGAGATATCCAACCGGCTTGGCTTCATGAGCCGCGAGGAGGTCAACATGCACTACCATATGTTCGGCGACAGCCTGCGCATCGATCTCAAGATCCCGGAAAGCATCTCCGTGGACGACATAATGGACACCATACTCGCCGACAACAAAAAGACGGCCAAGGGCGTCAAATACGTCGTCCTTGAGAAGATCGGCGCCTGCCTGAACCCGGACGGCGACTTCCAGATCTGCGTTGACACGGATCTGGTGCGCTCGGTCCTGCGCGACCACAACGCCAGCGTAGACGCCATACTTGGCTGACGGCGCGGGGCCTGTTCAGACATGCGCCTGTTCAGACGTGTTTCACAGGGGGGGGGGGCAGCAGACGCTGCCTCCCCTTTTTCCCCGATTTTCCGCTATTGGAAGTTGTGCAAAGGCATAGTATATGCTATACTTGAAGGCGCCGGGGGGATATCCCCGGCCTGTGGAGGGACACCGGGTTGAAACTCAGCTTTAACGCAACCACCCTGCGCGGCTTCGGCGCGCTGGAAGCCATGCGGCACATACGCGACGCGGGCTACGACGGGGTGGAGATCGCCCTGAACGACTCGCATCTGCACCCGCTGAAAAACTCGCCCCGGCAGATCGCGGAGCTTAAGAGGCACTGCGGCGACATAGGCCTTGCCATCGCCTGCATCGCCGCCGGAGGCCCGACGCTCCTGGGCGAGACTCCTTACGAGCCCTCGATGATCTCCGCGGACGCCGCGGGGCGCCGGGCGCGCATAGACGTCATCCGCCGGAGCGTCGAGCTGACCCAGCGGATAGGCTGCCCCGTGATCAACGTCAACAGCGGCCTGCCGACCGAGGATGTGCCGCCGGAAAGGGCGCAGGCATACCTGATGGAGGCCCTGGCCGCCATCCTGCCGGATCTGGGGGACACCATCCTCGCGCTGGAGCCGGAGCCCGGCTTCTTCGTGGGGACAACGGGCAAGGGGATCGAGATCATCGACGCGATAGACAGCCCCAGGCTGCGGCTGAACCTCGACATCGGGCACGTGTTCTGCAGCGAGGACGACTGCTACGAAAAGATCGGGGCCGCGCTCCCCTACGCCCGCCATATCCATATCGAGGACATCAAGGGCGGGATACACCACCACGAGATACCGGGCGAGGGGGACATAGACTTCCGCCGCATATCGGGCCTGCTTGCGGCGTCGGGCTACGGCTACTATGTGAGCGTGGAGCTGCACCACCACGACAGGATGTGGCGGCGCGCGCTCAACGAAAGCCGCGAGTATCTGCTTGCGCTCGCGTGAGCATGGCAGCAACATCGGTCTTTGACAGACGCGCCGTCTTTGTGCCCGTCATTCTGTGTCCATCATTCTGTGTCCATAATGAAGGAGGTTTTCGCTATGAGGGAAAACCGGGCCCTTGTGATTTCCTCGCCGGGGCATATCGCCCTGGAGAGGCGCCCGATACCCGAGCCGGGGAGGGACGAGGCCCTGATCGAGGTCCAGTACGTGGCGCTGTGCGGTTCCGACAGCAAGCTGTTTGCAGGCGCCTACACAAACCCGCACCGCTATCCGGTCGTGCTTGGGCACGAGTGGGTCGGGCGGGCCGTCTCCGTCGGCGAGGGCGCGGGCGACCTTAAGCCCGGCGATTTCGTCGTGGGGGACTGCTCCGTGTACTGCGGCGAATGCGCCATGTGCGCGGTGAACCGCAACCACTGCGAGGCCATAGAGAAGCGCGGCATCACGATTGACGGCGGCTGCGCCGACTACATCGCCGTCAACCGCCGCCATCTGTACAGATGCCCGCCCGCGGAGGACTGCAAGCCCTTTGTCCTCACGGAGCCCACCTCGGTGGGCGCGAACGGCATCGGCCGCGTCCCCAGGGAGGCGCTGGGGCGCGCGTCCCGCGCCCTCGTGTTCGGGGCCGGCGGGATCGGGCTGCTCACGCTGCTCACGCTGCAGGAGTTTCCCTTCGACGAGATCGTGATGACGGATCCGGCGCGGGAAAAGCTGGAGCTGGCGCTTGGCTTCGGCTTCCCGAACGTGCGGGCCTGCGACGACGCCGCAGGGCTCGATCCCGCCTCGTTCGGCCTGGTGGTCGAGGCCGCCGGGTCCGCAGCGTCCCTGAAGCTCTGCTCCAGGCTGGCCGCCCCCGCCGCGCATGTCGTGCTGCTGGGCCATCAAAAGCCCTGCGAGCTCGATTTCGGCGAGATCATGGGCAAATCGCTGACGATCCACGCCAGCAACGGCAGCACCGGCGGCTTTGAGCGGGCCCTCGCGATTGTCCAGAAGCGCAAGGGGATTATCGAAAGGCTCATCACCGCCACGGTCCCGCTTGATGAGGCCGCCGACTACATCTCGCGGCGGAGGCACGCCGAGGGCAACATAAAGGTCGTCATCGACCTCAGATCCGGCAGATAGCGTTTTTGTGCGGCAGGGCCGCAGGATGGGGGCTGGGCGCCATGGAAAAGCATCATATCGGTACGGATTCCGTCATACACAGGTTCGACAAGGACGCCAGCCCCGCGCTCAGCTGCGGGCTGCCCGCTACCCTGGTGTTCGACGCGGAGGACTGCTTCAAGGGCCAGATAAAGAGCGGGGACGACACGCTGGACAGGCTTGACTACTCCTCGATGAACCCCTGCAGCGGGCCGGTGCATTTCGAGGGGCTTCGGGCGGGCGACGTGCTCGAGATCGAGATAAAGAGGATCGCCTGCAACTCCCCCGGCTGTACCATGTGCATACCGGGCGAGGGCTGCATAGGGGACCTGGTGAAAAAATCCATAACCAGGATATACCCGATCAAGGACGGCGTCATAGACATGGGCGGCGATCTTAAGATCGAGGCGAGCCCCATGATAGGCGTCATAGGGGTCGCGCCGAAGGACGGGACGCCGCTGACCATGGCGTCCGGGGATTTTGGCGGAAACATGGACTGCAGCCTTATAAAGGAGGGCGCGACGCTCTATCTGCCGGTCCAGGTGGACGGCGGGCTTCTCGCGCTCGGCGATCTGCACGCGGCGCAGGGCGACGGCGAGTCCTTCTACACCGGCCTTGAGGTCAGCGGCCAGGTGGAGCTGGTCGCGCGGCGCAGGCAGGGCATGAGAATATCCGTCCCCTTCGTGGCCGTGGACGGCAGGATGGCCTCCATAGTCACCAGGGGCTCCATCGAGGGCGCGCTGCACGACGCCATGGCAAGCCTCGTCGACTTCATAACGGCGAACGGAAACCTGAATTTCTACGACGCGGGCTTTCTGTGCGGGCTGTTCGGCAACCTCGAGATAAGCCAGGTGGTGGACGACCCGCTGCGGACCGCCCGCATGTCCATCAGCCTCGACATACTGAGAAAGGCAGGGGTGGACATCTAGTGTAGTGTCTCATTCATCTTTAGGCAAATGGCTTGTGTGGATTTCCTGCGGCGTTGTTGTCGTCGGTCGCCATAGCCCCGCTATGGCTCCCTCCTCCGCCTAGCCGCAGAAAACCCATCCTGCGCCATTTAT
>JAISXZ010000100.1 GCA_031270275.1 Eubacteriales Family XIII. Incertae Sedis bacterium
GTGTCTCATTCACCTTTAGGCAAATGGCTTGTCTGGATTTCCTGCGGCGTTGTTGTCGTCGGTCGCCATAGGCCCGCTATGGCTCCCTCCTCCGCCTAGCCGCAGAAAACCCATCCTGCGCCATTTATACAAAAATGAATGAGACACTGCACTAGCGAAGGCCAGCCCACGCGCCGGCATCGCGCCGGCACACGCTGGCACACAATTTGCAGATACGCATAACGTGA
The DNA here is from genome assembly GCA_031270275.1 of Eubacteriales Family XIII. Incertae Sedis bacterium. Lineage (GTDB taxonomy): Bacteria > Bacillota > Clostridia > Peptostreptococcales > Anaerovoracaceae > JAISXZ01. Next base: position 228 of record JAISXZ010000100.1, read on the forward strand.
CGTGTCGCGGGGGCGGGCGGCAGCCGCGCCGAAAGCCAGCATGTCGGGCGGCGTCGTTCAGGCAGGCCGCAGCCCTGCAAACGGGCCGCCGCCCGCCCCCGCGAAAACCCGTTCCAGATCCGGGATCTGGACGGACAAATAGTCGTTCAAATCCCGGTATTGAGGGTAAACATATATCATTATGCATGCGGGGCCGGCCAGCCCCTTGGCCGGCCCGAAAACAGGAGGAGGGATTTTGAGATGAAAAAGGGTTGCCCGTTCGGGACGCACAGGGTCATTTCGCCAAAGGGCGTGCTGCCGCAGCCGGCCGACGTCATCGACAACACCATGGAGATCTATGACAACGAGGTCCTGATAGACGTGCAGACGCTTAACGTGGACTCCGCCAGCTTCACGCAGATAGAGAGGCAGGCGGGCGGCGACGTAGATGAGATCAAGAAGATAATGAAGGGCATTGTCGCGAAGGCGGGGAAGCACAAAAACCCGGTGACGGGCTCCGGCGGCATGCTGATAGGCACGGCGAAGGAGATAGGGCCCGCGTACAAGGGCTCGCTGAAGGTCGGCGACAAGCTCGCCACGCTCGTCTCGCTCTCGCTGACGCCGCTCGTCATAGACGAGATAACGGCCGTAAGGCCGGACATAGACCAGGTTGACATAAAGGGCCAGGCCATACTGTTCCAGAGCGGCATATACGCCGTCCTGCCCAAGGACATGCCCGAGACCCTGGCCCTGTCCGTCCTCGACGTGGCGGGCGCGCCGGCGCAGACGGCGAGGCTCGTGAAGTCGGGCGACACCGTGCTCGTGATAGGCGGCGGCGGCAAATCCGGGCTTCTGTGCCTGCACGAGGCCAAGAAGCGCGCCGGCGTCAACGGCAGGGTCATATGCGTGGGGGGCAGCGACAGGTCCACGGACAGGGCCAGGAAGCTGGGCCTTGCGGACAGCTACTTCACGTTCGACGCCACGGACGCCGTAGGCATGTACGACAAGGTTTCGGAGTTGACAGGGGGCAGCCTGGCGGACGTGGTCATAAACTGCGTCAATATCGAGAACACCGAGATGGGTTCGATACTCGCGTGCAGGGACCGCGGGACCGTCTACTTCTTCTCCATGGCGACCAGCTTTACGAAGGCCGCGCTCGGTGCCGAGGGCGTAGGCAAGGACGTTGACATGATAATCGGCAACGGCTACTGCAAGAACCACGCGGCGATAGCGCTGCAGGCCCTCCGCGAAAACAGCGGGCTGCGCAAGCTGTTCGAGGAGATGTACGCATAAAGGACAGAAGGTTTTGGCACGGCGCCCGCGCCGGCCGAGGACTGCGCGGGCTGATCAGATAGCCGCGCCCGAGGGGACTTGGGCGGCGAGTGTGCTTGGGAGGTATGGGTCATGGCAGGGATTAGAAACTGGAAGGACGTTCCTCTGTGGAAGGACGTGAGCGACAAGGACTGGAACGACTGGCGCTGGCAGATAAGGAACAGGCTGGGCAGCGTCGAGGAAATAGGGCAGGTCGTGAACCTGACGGAGAAGGAGGAGGCGGACATCAGGAAGGTGATGGACGGGTTCAGGGTGGGGATAACCCCCTACTACGCCTCGCTCATGGACCCGGACGACCCGCGCTGCCCGGTGAGGATGCAGGCCGTGCCCACGCTGGCCGAAACGCGCAGGGGCGAGAACGACATGGATGACCCCCTGCACGAGGACGAGGACTCGCCCGCGCCCGGCCTGACGCACAGGTATCCCGACCGCGTGCTGTTCCTGATAACGGACCAGTGCTCCATGTACTGCAGGCACTGCACGCGCCGCAGGCTGGCCGGCGAGCACGACGGCGGGCGCGGCATGGACGACATCGAGAAGTGCATAGACTACATACGCAAGACCCCCCAGGTCAGGGACGTGCTGCTCTCGGGCGGCGACTGCCTCTGCGTGGCCGACGAGCTGCTGGAGCGCATAATCGCGGAGCTGCGCACGATACCGCACGTGGAGATCGTGAGGCTCGGATCGAGGACGCCCGTGGTCATGCCCATGCGCATAACGGACAGCCTCGTGAACATGCTGAAGAAATACCATCCCATATGGCTGAACACGCATTTCAACCATCCCAAGGAGATGACGCCGGACTCCATGGCCGCGCTCGCCAAGCTGGCCGACGCGGGCGTGCCGCTGGGCAACCAGAGCGTGCTTCTCAGGGGCCTGAACGACTGCCCGCACATCATGCGCGACCTGGTGCATCTGCTGGTGAAGAACAGGGTGCGGCCCTACTATATATATCAGTGCGATCTGTCCATGGGCATAGAGCATTTCAGGACCAAGGTGGCGAAGGGCATAGAGATAATAGAGGCGCTGCGCGGCCACACCTCGGGCTACGCGGTCCCGACCTTCGTGGTGGACGCCCCCGGCGGCGGCGGCAAGACGCCCGTCATGCCGGACTACCTTATATCGTCCACGACGGAGCGCGTCATACTCCGCAACTACGAGGGCGTGATAACGGCCTACGCGGAGCCCAGGCACGAGGATGAGATCGCCTGCACCTGCGACTACTGCACGGGCAAGAAGCAGTACCGCTTCGAGGGGGTGGCGGCGCTGTCGGAGGGGCGGAGCATTTCTATAGAGCCCGCGAACCTCACGAGGCACAGAAGGAACTCAAAGTAGGCCTATTTCCGCACGGCGGCCAGTTGGAGGCTTACTGCTCACCTACTTAAATCGAAACTTCGGAGGGTTCCATGGGGCTTCTGAGTGAAGCGGCGAAATACAGGGTGGTCTCGCTCGTGGGCATGGCGAAGAACACGGGCAAGACCACCGCGCTGAGCGCGCTCATAGACGAGGCCCATGGCGCGGGCCTGCGCCTGGGCATAAGCTCCACGGGCAGGGACGGCGAGACGAAGGACCTTGTGACCGGGACGGCGAAGCCCAGGGTCTTCCTCCCGGAGGGCGCGCTCGCGACCGTGCCGGCCGGGCTTTACGGGTTCTGCGACGCGGGGCTGGAGATCGTGAAGGCGACCGGCCTCCACGGCCCCCTGGGGCAGATACTGCTGTGCAGGGCGGCCGAAGCCGGATACGCGCAGATCGCGGGGCCGGTATCGACGGCCGGCCAGACGGAGATATGCGCCGAGATGCGCGGACTCGGCGCGGACATGGTCCTGATCGACGGCGCGATAGACAGGCGCTCCGTGGCCGCGCCCTACGCGTCGGACGCGGTTATACTCGCCACCGGCGCGGCGCTGTCGGGCAGGATATCGGAGGTGGCGGCCGAGACGGCCCACGTGGCGGAGATATACGGCCTGCCCGAGCTTGGGGATCTGGGGGACGAGGGGATCGCGGAGGCGATAGCGAGGCATTCGGGGGGAAAGCGGATAGCCTGTCTGGGCGCCGGGGGGGACAGGGCCCTGGACAGGGGGCTCGATCTGAGGACGGGCCTGGGCGCGGGCGGCCTGATCGGCGCCGAGATCGCCAAGGGCGCCGGCTATGTGTATCTGCCCGGCGCCCTTACGGGCGGGCTCTTGGAGGGGATAGAGCCGGGGCTGCTGAAGGGCGCGGCCTTTATAGTCGATGATCCGACGAAGATATTCGTGGAAAGGGCCGTCTGGCGGCGGCTTCGCGGCAGGGGGCTGAAGGTCCGCGTGATCGCGGGCGTGAAGATAGCCGCGATAACCGTCAACCCCTTTTCGCCCGCAGGCTTTTCCCTCGACAGCACCGAGCTGGTCAGGGCCGTGGGAGCGGCGGTGGGCGGCATACCCGTAATGGACGTGAGGCGCGCGGGCGCCTGAGCGCGTGGCCGCCTGAGCGCGGGCCCGACTGAACGCCTGGGCGCGGCTGCGCCTGGAGCCGGAATCCGGTTCCGGGACGAACCGGGATGAACAAGAATGGCGGCCGCGCCGAGCGGCCCGCCCGCTGGAGGCGAAAGTGTATCCCGACGCCAGGACAAAGACAGGTTTTCTCGACGCCAGCACAGGAAAAGAGACGGGCTTCCTCGACGTCGTGTCGGGCCTGGAGCCCCTTACGCCCTTCGGGAAGCGGCTTGCGTCCGACATCCGCCCCTTCATGCCGGGCGAGGAGGCGGCGCTGGAGGCGGAGCTCGACCTTCTTCAGGGGGCCTGCGCGATGCTCTCAGGCGAGGCCGGCGCGGAACGCGTCATGGACGCCATGAGGGGGATGAAGGACATATCCCTTACGCTGGGCCAGTGCGGCGGGCGCGTCCTCTCCGTCGTGGAGCTGTTCGAGACAAAGGCGCTGCTCCTGGGGATGGAGACCCTGCGCGGGCTCTGCGAGGGCATGGGCGGGGCCGTGCCGGGCGGCTTCGCGCCGGAGGACATGGGCGGGCTGCTGGACGCCCTGGACCCCGACGGCGGCAGGATGCCGGCGTTCTACATATACGACATGTTCTCCGTCAGGCTGGCCGAGCTGCGGCGCGAGAGGAAGGGGCTCGATCTCCTGCTGCGCGCCGGCAGGAAACGCCTCGCCGCCGAGCTTCTCGCCGCCTCCGGCATATCGCTGGGGCCGAGGTTCGAGACCTCCATAGCGAGGAGCGACGAGGCGGCGCTGGAGGCGGCCAGAAGCGCGCCGCAGCTCTACACGGCGGGCGAGGACCTGTTTTCGGTCAGCTTTGCCCTTTCCGACGACGAGGAAGGGCGCGGGCTGGCGCTCAGGATGGACGCCCTCTCGCTGGAGATAGAGGACGAGGAGCACGAGGTCAGGAAGGCGCTCACTGCCAAAGTGGCCTCCGAGGCGGCCCGCATCCTCGAAAGCTGCGAAAGGGTAGGCCGGCTGGACTTCCTGATGGCAAAGGCCAGGCACGCGCTTGCGAACGGCTGCGTCAGGCCCGCGATCCCGAGGGGCCATACGCTGCGCATAGAGGACGGGCGGCATCTTGGGACCGAGCGCGCGCTGCGCGGCAGGGGCCTCGAATACCGCCCCGTCAGCCTCAGCTTAGGCAGGGGGGTCGCCTGCATAACGGGCGCGAACATGGGAGGCAAGACCGTCGCCGTGAAGATGGCCGGGCTGGTGGCCGCCATGGCCCAGCACGGGTTTTTCGTGCCCTGCGTATCGGCGGCCGTGGGGCTTTCATCGTCGATAAGCATGCTCATAGGCGACAGCCAGGACATCGGCAAGGGTCTTTCGAGCTTCGGCGGCGAGATAGAGGGGCTTCGCGCGGCGCTGTCCGGGAGCGGGGGGCGGGCCATGCTGCTGATAGACGAGATAGCAGGCTCGACCAATCCCTCCGAGGGCGGGGCGCTTACGAAAGGCCTGATCGCCTATCTATTGAAAAGGCCGTACATATGCCTGATGACGACGCATTTTGACGGGGTGGCGGCGATGGACGGCGTCGTGGGCTACAGGACGCGCGGCCTGTCGGGGACCGATCCGGAGGCCCTGGCCGCGGCGCTGGGCGAGGCGAAGCCGGGGGACAGGCTCAGGACGCTGTCGGGCCTTATGGACTACAGGCTCGAAAGGACGTCCGGCGAGGCGGGGATACCGAGGGACGCGATACGCATAGCGGAGATACTGGGGCTCGACAGGGAGATAGTGGAGTTCGCGAAGGATTCGCTGGACAGCGCTGCCCGGCGGATCCAGGGTCACTGATCGAAAGGGGATCGAGAATGAGCAAACTCAATTTGAATCCGGCCGTTGTGGACGGGGCCAGGAGCTGCGCCGCGAGGATTGCCGGAAGCGTACAGGGCTTTATAGACAGGCACACGACCGTCAGCACGGAACGCACCGTGGCGCGGCTTCTCGGCGTTGACGGGGTTGACGAGATGGAATCGCCGCTGCCGAACGTGCTGGTGGACCGGCTGCGGGAGGCGGGCGCGCTGGACAGGGGCTGCGCCTACTGGATAGGCAGCTCCATGCTCGCCACGGGGCTTCCGCCCCAGAAGATAGCCGAGGAGACGGCGCTCGGCCGGCTCGATCCCCTAAAGCTGCCGCCCGCCTCCGTAAAGGACGCCAGGGCCGCGGTGGCCCCGGCGGTCAACGAGGCCCTCGCGAGGATACGCGGCCAGCGCGAGGCGAGGGAAAGGCTGCTGGGCGAGCTTGGCGAGGGGAAACGCCCCTATCTTTACGTCATAGTCGCGACGGGGAACATCTACGAGGACGTCGTGCAGGCACAGGCGGCGGCAAGGCAGGGCGCGGACATAATAGCCGTAATCAGGACGACGGCCCAGAGCCTGCTCGACTATGTGCCCTACGGCCCCACGACGGAGGGCTTCGGCGGCACCTACGCGACGCAGGAGAACTTCCGCATCATGCGCAAGGCCCTGGACGAGGCGGGAAGCGAGGTAGGCAGGTACATACGGCTCTGCAACTACTCGTCGGGCATGTGCATGCCCGAGATCGCCGCCATGGGGGCCCTGGAGCGCCTCGACGTGATGCTGAACGACGCGCTCTACGGCATACTGTTCCGCGACATAAACATGCAGAGGACGCTGGTGGACCAGTTTTTCTCCAGGGTCATCATAGGCTACAGCGGCATAATATTCAACTCGGGCGAGGACAACTACCTGACCACCGCGGACGCCTTCGAGGAGGCGCATACGGTGCTGGCGTCGCAGTTCATAAACGAGCAGTTCGCCGTGCTGGCCGGCATCCCCGAATGCCAGATGGGGCTGGGCCACGCCTTCGAGATGGATCCCGCGATAGAGGACGGCTTCCTGTACGAGCTGGCCCAGGCGGCCATGGCGAAGGAGATATTCCCGGACGCCGCGCTGAAATACATGCCCCCCACGAAGTTCATGACGGGCAATATCTACAAGGGCCATATACAGGACGCGCTGTTCAACCTGGTGTCGGTATGGACGGGCCAGTCGCTGCAGCTTTTGGGGATGCTGACCGAGGCCATACACACGCCGCATCTGCAGGACCGCTTCATGTCCATAGAGAACGCGTCGTACATCTTCAACAACGCGAGGCACCTCGGCGAGGAGATCGAGTTCAAGGCCGGCGGGAGGATACAGGAGCGGGCGGGCTTCGTGCTGGGGCAGGCCGAGGGGCTGCTGCGGCAGATAGAAAAGGAAGGGCTGTTTTCCACCATCGAGCAGGGAAAGTTCGGCGGGGTGAAAAGGGCCAGGGACGGCGGCAAGGGGCTTGAAGGCGTTATAGTCAGGCACGGCGACTACTTCAACCCCTTCATAGAGCCGATGATTGATGGGGGTGGGGCAAGATGACAGGGGATACCGCGATGGCAAAGGCCGATCTCACGAGGGTGAAGCCCTACGGCGACACGATGAACGACGGGATGACGGAGCTCACATTCACGCTGCCGGTGCCCTACAGCCCCGAGGCGGACGAGGCGGCGCGGCAGCTTTGCAGGAAGATGGGCTTTGAGGAGCCCGGCGTGGCCTTTTCCAAGGACCTCGGGCAGGGCTTCACATTCTTCGTGGTCTACGGCAAGTGCTCGCATACGGTCGATTTCACGGGCATAAAGGTCGCGAAGGCGGACGTCGAGGTCATGAGCAGGGAGGCCTGCCAGGACTACATAGCCGAGAACATCGGGCGCGACGTCGTGATAGTCGGGGCCACCTCCGGCACGGACGCACACACGGTCGGCATAGACGCGATAATGAACATGAAGGGCTTCCACGGGCATTACGGGCTGGAGCGCTACAGGGGCATAGAGGCCATAAACATGGGCTCGCAGGTCCCGAACGAGAGCCTGCTCGCCAAGGCCATAGAGGTCGGCGCCGACGCGATAATCGTCTCCCAGATAGTGACGCAGAAGGACGTGCACATAAAGAACCTCACGAACCTGGCGGAGCTTGTGGAGGCGGAGGGGATACGCGGCAAGGTGGTGCTCTGCTGCGGCGGGCCGAGGATATCGTACGAGCTTGCCCAGGAGCTGGGCTACGACGCGGGCTTCGGGCCGCACACCTACGCGGAGGACGTGGCCTCGTTCATACTTACCGAGATGGTTAGGCGGAAGCTCGCCTAGGGCGGCTGAGGGGGCCGTTGCAGATCAGAGCTGTGTTGTGGGCGGGGAAGGGGGCCGTACCCCCGCCTCCGTCGCAAAACGGGTATTTCCTGCGATTTCGCTCACAGGCTTTGGGGACTTATTCAATTTTGGCTCCGTCCAAAATTGAAGCGCGAAGCGCACTTCAATTGTTGAACGGACGGTTCCGGGGGCCAAGGGCTTCGCCCGCCGCCCTCGGGGCCGTAGGCGCCAGCCGTCGTTCAAACTCGCTTCGCTCAAACAGTGAGCCAAGCCCACCAAAGCCTTTGTTCGCGAAATCGGGAAATACAGCCGTTTTGCTCCAAGTCGGCGGGGGTACGGCCCCCTTCCCCGCCCACCGGCCGATGTTCGGCTGATTGTCAATAACGGTGCGGCAGGCTGTGGACAAAAATCTGCAGCCTGCCGCTATTTTTTTTGCAAAGCCCGAAATTCCAACATTGCGCCCAAGAAAAACAATCCACAGGCCCATTGGGATAAGATCGCGCGCGGCCCGCCCCAGGCTGTGGAAATGTGATGGGAATTTGATGGCCAGGCGGCATTTTCTAGGCGGTTTGGGGGCTGTTGACCGATGTTCTTGCCGGGGCAAACATGGGTTGACGTAACACGGGCGGCGGGGCTGATATGCTCTAATGGACTTCTTAATCGGAATAGGCATTGCGGGATTTTTCGCGTCAACACATCCAATCCTCTAAAAACAACCCTTCTACGCGCCGGAATTCGCGGGTATTGTTTGTGACAAGCGTTAAGCCCCGCGATTTTGCGTGCGCGGCAATCAGGGTGTCCAACGCGCCTATCGGCATCCCCTTTTTTTCAAGAGCGGCGCGTATTTCGCCGTATTCAGCCGAAGCCTGGATATCAAACGGCAGTATTTCCACAAGCGTGGAAAAAGCCAGCAGGGCGTTTCTGTTCCGTTCGTGGGATTTGCTGTTGGATACGCCGAATTCCAATTCGGCAAGCGTAATGGAGGATAT
>JAISXZ010000114.1 GCA_031270275.1 Eubacteriales Family XIII. Incertae Sedis bacterium
GGAGAGGACGTCGAGAACATACTGCTTAAGCTGATACAGGCCGCCGACTACGACATAGACAAGGCCCAGAAGGGCAAAATCTACGTGGACGAGATCGACAAGATCGCCCGCAAGTCCGAGAACGTGTCCATCACGCGCGACGTAAGCGGCGAGGGCGTGCAGCAGGCCCTGCTGAAGATACTCGAGGGCACGGTCGCGAGCGTGCCGCCCCAGGGCGGCAGGAAGCATCCGCACCAGGACTTCATACAGTTCGACACGACCAACGTGCTGTTCATATGCGGCGGGGCCTTCGACGGGCTCGACAAGATCATACAGCGGCGCATCGGCGAGAAGACGATAGGCTTCAACGCGGATCTGCGGTCGAACAAGCTGGAGTCCGACGACATACTGAAGCTCGTGCAGTCCGAGGATCTCCTGAAGTACGGCCTCATACCCGAGTTCATCGGCCGGCTTCCCGTCATGGTCACGCTGCAGCAGCTTGACGCCGGGGCGCTCGTGCGCATAATAACGGAGCCCAAGAACGCCATACTCAAGCAGTACAAGAAGCTTTTCATGCTCGACAACGTGGAGCTCGAGATAGAGGACGACGCCATAACGCGCATAGCCGAGAAGGCCATAGAGAGAAAGACCGGGGCGCGGGGCCTCCGCAGCATACTCGAGCATGTCATGACCGACATAATGTACGAGATACCGTCGAGGACCGACATCAGGCGGGTGGTCGTCACCGTCGGCACCATAGACCACAACACGGGCCCGACCCTGCTTCTGACGGACAACAAGGGGCAGAAGCAGAGCAAGAAGGAGCATGCGTCGTAGGCGGTTCCGGCGCGCTGCCATGGGTCAACGATGCCGTTTAAACCGAAGCTGCCCGGCCTGAACGCCGAACAGCCGCCGCCATAGGGCGCCTGCCCGCGAGGGGAATGATGACGGACGACAAAAAAGAGAAGATACTGGGTCTTTTGAGCGACATAGAGAGGCTGAACCAGGAGGATGCGGCCGAGGGCGCGCTTCCCGGCATGGACGCCGTAGCCGGGGCCGTCAGCGACGCCGACGAACCCGAGGACGTGCGCGTCATGCCCATGATACCGCTGAGGGGGCTTGCCATATTCCCCTACATGGTGCTTCACTTCGACATAGGGCGCGAAAAGTCCATCAGCGCCTTGGAGAAGGCCATGGTGCGCAACCAGATGATATTCCTGGTGGCCCAGAGGGACGCGGACACGGACCTGCCCACGAAGGAGGACTTCTACCGCGTAGGCACCATAGCCAAGATAAAGCAGATGCTGAAGCTGCCGGGCGACGCGATACGCGTCCTCGTGGAGGGCGTCAGCAGGGGCGAGATACACAGGATGGTGTTCGAGGTACCATATTTCAAGTGCGCCGTCAGGCAGATAGAGGAAATAGAGTACGACGAGATACCCAACCGCATGACCGCGCTCATGCGCAGCGCGCTGAACAAGTTCGAGGAATACCTGAGCCTCAGCCCCAAGGTGTCGCATGACATATTCCCGTCGGTGGCCTCGGTGGAGCAGCCGGGGCGGCTGGCCGACGTCATAACGACCCATCTGGAGATGAAGGCGGAGGGCAAGCAGTCCATACTCGAGGCCTTCGATCCGGAGAAAAGGCTCGAGACCCTGAACGAGATACTCATCAAGGAGATAGACATCCTGCAGATAGAGCAGGACATAAACTCCAGGGTGCGCACGCAGATAAACAAGACGCAGAAGGAGTACTACCTGCGCGAGCAGCTGCGGGCCATACAGGACGAGCTCGGCTACGGCGAGGCGATAGAGGAGGAGATAGACGAATGGCTGGGCAAGCTGGCGGAGCTGGCCCTGCCGGAGAAGCTGTCCGCCAAGATAGAGAAGGAGATCAAGAGGCTCTCCAAGATACAGCCCTCGTCGGCGGAGGGGGGCGTCATCAGGACCTACGTGGAATGGATATTCGCACTGCCGTGGCATGTATACACCACGGAGGAGACCGACATAGCCAAGTCGCAGAGGATACTGGACGAGGATCACTACGGGCTTGACAAGGTAAAGGAGAGGATACTGGAATACCTCGCCGTGATGAAGCTCTCCGGCGGGCTCAAAGGGCCTATACTCTGCCTTGTGGGGCCTCCGGGCGTGGGCAAGACCTCCGTAGCCAAGTCCATAGCAAGGGCCACGGGCAGGGAGTTCGTCAGGATGTCCCTGGGCGGCGTGCGCGACGAGGCGGAGATACGGGGCCACAGGCGCACCTACATAGGCGCCATACCGGGGCGGGTCATCTCCGCGATAAAGGAGGCGGGAACCATGGATCCCGTGTTCCTTTTCGATGAAATCGACAAGATCGGCAATGATTTCCGTGGCGATCCGGCCTCGGCCCTCCTGGAGGTGCTGGATCCGGAGCAGAACAAGGAATTCACGGATCATTACCTTGAAATACCCTTCGATCTGTCAAAGGTCATGTTCATAACCACGGCGAACACGGCCGACACCATACCTCGGCCCCTGCTTGACAGGATGGAGCTCATAGAGGCGCCCAGCTACACCGAGGAGGAGAAGGTGAAGATAGCCGGGCAGTACCTCGTGCCCAAGAAGGTGAAGGAGCACGGGCTTAAGCCCGAGAGCCTCCGCATCTCGGAGCAGGTGACGCGCAGCATCATAAACTATTACACGCGCGAGTCCGGCGTAAGGAACCTGGAACGGGAGATAGCGAGCATATGCCGCAAGGCGGCGAGGCGCATAGTGGAAAGCGAGGTCCCCTCCGTGCGCGTCACGCCGGGGAACCTCGGCAGCTTCCTTGGCAAGAAGCGCTACCGCTACGACGTCATAGGCCGCGAGGACCAGGTGGGCGTCACCACCGGGCTGGCGTGGACGGCGGTAGGCGGCACGACGCTATCCATAGAGGCCACCGTCCTGCCCGGCAAGGGGCAGCTGGCCCTGACGGGGCAGCTGGGCGACGTGATGAAGGAGTCGGCCAAGGCGGGGATCAGCTACATCCGCTCCATCAGCGGGCGCCTGGGCATAAACGAGCGCTTCTACAAGGACGACGATCTCCATATCCACATACCGGAGGGCGCCACGCCCAAGGACGGGCCATCGGCCGGCGTTACCATGTGCTGTGCCATGATCTCCGCGCTGACGGGCATACCGGCCAGGCAGGACGTCGCCATGACGGGCGAGATAACCCTGCGCGGCAAGGTGCTGCCGGTCGGCGGCGTGCGCGAGAAGGTGCTTGCGGCGCATCGCGCCGGCATACGGAAGGTGCTGCTGCCCACGGAGAACGAGAGGGACATAGACGAGATACCCGCCAACGTGCGGCGCAGGATGGAATTCAGCCTGATAAGCGACGCGGACGAGGTGCTGCCGCATGTGCTCATAAGGCAGCCCAAGCCCTCCGCGAGGAAGTCGCCCGCCGCGGGCGCTCCCGGCAGGAGGGCCCTGAAGGCGTCTGCGGAATCGGCCGAGGCGGGGCCGGAGAATGCTGATTAAGAGCGCGGAGCTGGCGGCCGTCGCCGTGAAGAAAAGCCAGTATCCGCCGGACGACAGGCGGGAGATAGCCTTCGCGGGGCGTTCCAACGTGGGCAAGTCCTCGCTGCTGAACCTCATAGTGGGCAGGAGGGGCCTCGCGCGCGTCAGCGGCAGCCCAGGGAAGACCCGCACCATAAACTTCTATGACATAAACGGCTCGTTCAGGATCGTCGATCTGCCGGGCTACGGCTTCACCAAGGCGTCCAAGTCGTTCACGGAGGGCTGGGGCGCCATGGTGGAGTCGTATCTCAAAGGGCGCGAGGGGCTTGTGTGCGTCGCGCTGCTCGTCGATATCAGGCACAGGCCCTCGCCGCAGGACATACAGATGGCGGAGTGGCTGCGCCATTACGGGCTGGGCGGGCTGGTGGTGGCGACAAAGGCCGACAAGGTGTCGCGCGGCGAGGCGGGCAGGAGGATGGCCGACATATGCGACGCCCTCGGGCTCGATCCCAAGGCGGATGCGCCGTTGCCCGTGTCCGCGCTGAAGAAGACCGGCCTGGAGGGGCTGTGGGCGGCGCTCGACAGGACGCTGGAAAGGGAAGGTCGCCCCGCTCCTGGCGGCGCGACGTGATCGGAACGGATATACCGTTGGCTCCGGGATGGGCAAGAATGGCGTGGACGCCGGGTATCGGCTGATCGGGGAAACATGCATTTCATTTCATTCAGGGTCATAATAAGCAGAATAAAGGCCATCCGGTTCATGATGCGCGACAGGACCGTGCCGAAGCGCAAGAAGCTTCTCGTCGTCGCGGGCATCGTGTATCTGCTGCTGCCCTTCGACCTCATACCGCCCGTCCTGTTCCCCATAGCCTGGATCGACGACCTGATCGTGTGGCTGTGGATACTGTGGCATCTGAAGGACACGCTCGACGCCTACTGGCTCGGCGAGAAGGAAGTGGACCTTTCGGGCCGGTACCAGGGCGACAGGGTCATAAAGGACGCGAATTTCGAGGTCAGGAAGGACCCTAGGAGGTGATGGCCGGATTGCCGCCGATCAAGGATGCCGGCAGGGACCGCCCGGACGCCGCCGGCTACAGGCTGGGCGAGCCCCTCATAACGCAGGCCCAGATACAGGGGCGCGCCGCCGAGATAGGCGGGCTCATCTCACGCGACATGGCCGGCGAGGAGCTGCTTGTCGTGGGCATACTGAAGGGGGCCGTCATGTGGATGAGCGACGTGGTGAAGCACATCTCGCTCCCGGCGGTAAGGATAGACTTCATGGCGGTGTCGAGCTACGGCGCCTCCACGCAGAGCTCCGGCGTGGTCAGGATACTGAAGGATCTTGACTGCCCCATCGAGGGCATGAACGTCGTCGTTGTCGAGGACATAGTGGACACGGGCACGACGCTCAGCTATCTCAGGGAGAATCTGCTCAGCCGCAGGCCGAAATCCCTGAGAATATGCGCGCTGCTCGACAAGCCGGCGCGGCGCAGGGCCGACATATCCGTCGATTATACGGGCTTCACGGTGGACGACGTGTTCATAGTGGGCTACGGGCTCGACGTGGACCAGCTTTTCAGGAATCTGCCGTACATAGCCCCGGTGCTGGATGGGGCGTAAGGAACTGTAAAAAAATAATTTTAACAGTTCCTAAACAGAAAGGGGAACGCGCAATGGGCTACAAAGTCGAGATCGGCCTTTCCAACAAGCATCTGCACCTCAGCAGGGAGCATATCGACGTCCTGTTCGGCAAGGGCTACGAGCTGACGCCCACAAAGGACCTTAAGCAGCCGGGGCAGTTCGCCTGCGACGAGAAGGTCGATGTAGAAGGCCCGAAGGGCAGCATCAGGGGGCTTCGCATACTGGGGCCGGCGAGGCCGGAGACCCAGGTCGAGCTCGCGATGACGGACGCGCGCGGGCTGGGGATCAAGGCCCCTGTCAGGGAGTCGGGCAAGCTCGAGGGCACGCCGGGATGCAGGCTCACGGGGCCGGCGGGCGCGGTCGAGATCGATCACGGCGTCATGGTCGCGCTGCGCCATGTGCATCTCTCGCCTTCGGAGGCGGCCGACGCCGGCCTTAAGGACAAGGATGTGGTCAGCGTAAGGATAGAGGGGGTGCGCGGCCTCGTGTTCGACAAGGTGCTGGTGCGCTCTGGCGAGGCACACAGCAGGGAGCTGCATCTGGATACGGACGAGGGGAACGCGGCGGGCTGCAATTCGGGCGAGCTGGCCGAGATAATCGGGCGTGGTGTGTGAGCGGTAGACTTTAGATTACAGTTCAGAGGCATGTGTGCGGGAAAGGGGACCGCGCTGCGGCTTCCGTCGCGAAACGGGTATTTCCTGCGATTTTGCTCACAGGCTTTGGGAACTTGCT
>JAISXZ010000078.1 GCA_031270275.1 Eubacteriales Family XIII. Incertae Sedis bacterium
TATTTCCCGGTTTTGCGAGCAAAGACTTTGGTGAGCTTGGCTCACTGTCTGAGCGAAGCGAGTTTGAGCAAGTTCCCAAAGTCTGTGAGCAAAACCGCAGGAAATACCCGGTTTGTGACGGAGGCGGGGGCATGCCCGCCGTCCCGCCCGCCGATGGCGCGACAGTATGCCCGCCGTCCCGCCCGCCGATGGCGCGACAGCATGCCCGCCGTCCCGCCCGCCGATGGCGCGGAAGCATGCCCGCCGCGAACTGAGTACCCTTGAGCAAGCGCCTTTTTTCTGTTTTCTGTTTTTGATCTGATATGTGGCAAATCCGGGTTGCAATACAAGCCACGGTATGGTATTATGCAAATGACGCACACCGCGCCGCCAACGGACTGGGACGATCCTGCGGAAAACCATGGTGGGCTTATGAGGCACGGTTTCTTTTCCACGAGGACCTTCATACTTGTTGTGCTTGGCGTCATCATCGCGCTCAATATCGCGCAGGCCCTGTCCTTTTTCATCAATGTCCGGGACCTGGCCTACAGGGACGTCCTGAGCAGCTCCGCGGAAAACACCCTTTACATGACGGATTCCATAAGCCGGCAGTTCGAGGCGTGGAACCGCCTGGCGAAGGATACGGCGGTCGCCGTGGCCCCCCTTATATCAGGGGGCGTCAAGGACGAGGCGGCAGTCAAAAGGCTCCTGATCGCCATGGCTGAAGGCAAGGACGACATCTCATCCCTCCAGGTGGCGAGCGCCGTGCCGCGCGACGCCCCCGGCGGCTATTTCGTGGCCGACAACTTCGACGCCGGGGACATCCCGGCCAACTCCGCCTATCATGACCACAGCACCTGGCCCTATCTCGTCACGGCCATGGAAAGCCCAGGCACATACGCCTATCACGGGCCGTATTTCGACCTGATAACCGGGGAGCTCATGATCTCCCTGGGATACGCGGTGCGGGACTACAACGGCGCGGACGCGGAGGTTCTGGGCTGCGTGATGGTGGACATCCTGCTCGATCAGCTTATAGACACCATCAGCAGGGGCGCGTCGTCCGTGCGGCGAGATACCTTCCTCATAGGCAAGACCGGCGAGTTTATCAGCGACAGGGATGCGATTCTCAGGGAGGATCTGGACATCACCTACGCGATGACGAAAGACTTCTTCGTGGAGAAGGGCCTCGAGGCGTACCGCGACGAGGTGCTGGGCAGGGACAGCTTCTCCCATCTGGGCGACGACGTGTTCATATACTCCGCCTACATCCCCGCCGCCGACTGGATAATGGTCTCCACCATCCCCGCAGATGATATCTTTGTCGACGCGAACGCCCGCATCCTGAGCAACATCGCCGCCTGCGCCCTGATCATCGTCGTCAACATCGGGCTTGGGCTGGTCATGATGCGCATCATCGGGACGGACAGGCTGAGGCTTGTCAAGATGAAGGAGGTCGCGGAGGCGGCAAGCCGCAGCAAGAGCGATTTCCTCGCGAGGATGAGCCACGAGATACGGACGCCCCTGAACGCGATCATCGGCATGAGCGAGCTCGCCCTGCAGGAGCCGAAGGGGCCGGCGCTGCCGGAATACCTTGACAACATCAGGCAGGCGGGCTCCAATCTGCTTTCCATCATCAACGACGTACTCGATCTGTCGAAGATAGAGTCGGGGAGCATCCAGCTGATGGAGGTCTCCTACCGCCTGTCGTCGCTCATAGACAACGTGGTCAATGTCATGCGCGTGCGCTTTCAGGAAAAACCCATCCTCTTTATCGTCAACGTGGACGCCAATATCCCCGACGACCTCGTGGGCGACGAGGTACGGATTCGCCAGATCCTCTTTAACATGCTCAGCAACGCGGTGAAATATACCGAGACGGGCTTCATCAGGCTCACGGTGGCGGGAAGCGCCGTGGGTGAGGGCGTCGTCGCCCTGAGCTTTGAGGTCGCCGACAGCGGCGTCGGCATCAGGGAGGACGACATAGACGCGCTGTTCGACAATTTTGTCCGGCTCGATCTGGATCGCAACAGGGGCGTCGAGGGGACCGGGCTGGGGCTGGCGATATGCAGGATGCTGTGCCACGAGATGGGCGGCGACATCTCCGTGTCGAGCGTCTACGGCGAAGGCTCCGTCTTTACCGCCCTCGTCAAACAGCGATTTGCCGGAAGCCGCAAGGTGGCGGCGGTCGAGAACCCGGACGGCAAGGAGGCGCTGCTGTACGACGATCGCCCCCTGTACAGGGGTTCGCTGCTTGCGACGCTGGAGAACCTTGGGGTCGCCGTAACCGCGCCGGACGGGGCGGAGGGTTTCCTGGAGGCCCTGGGAACGGGCCGTTTCCCCTTTGCCTTCGTGTCGCCGGGCATCGCGGAACGGGCCGCCGCCGTCGTGAATGAGGCGGGGCTTCGGACCGGCCTGGTGTTTCTGGCGGCCCTGGGGGAGACGGCGTCCCCGCAGGGCGTCCCCGTCATACTTATGCCCGCCTACGCCGTTCCCGTGGCAAACGCGCTCAACAACGTAAGGACGGCCCACGGCGGCGGGAGATCCCAGGTCCGCTTCACCGCCCCGGACGCCAGGGTGCTCATAGTGGACGACATCATGACCAATCTGAAGGTCGCCAGAGGGCTTCTGATGGCCTATAAGATGCAGGCGGACATGTGCGAAAGCGGCGAAAGCGCCATAGCCATGGCCGGCGCGAACCGCTACGACATCATCTTCATGGATCACATGATGCCCGGCATGGACGGCATCGAGGCGATGAAGCGCATCCGGGCCCTCGAGGGCGAATACGCCAGGCGGGTCCCGATCATCGCGCTGACCGCGAACGCCCTGACGGGGGTGGACAAGATGTTCCTTTCCGAAGGCTTCGACGATTATCTGGCGAAGCCGATAGAGATCAACAAGCTGAACGCGATAATGGAAAAATGGATGCCGATGGAGAAGCGCAAAAGGGCGGATTCCACGCGCCCCTCCGACGCCTGATCCAAGACCGGCGCCCGCCCGACACAGGCTTGGCGTCCCGCCCGGCCCCCGCCCGGCCATCGTTCGGCGCCCCGTCCGGCACCCCGCCCGACACGCGCCCGGCGCCCGCCCAACACCCGCCCGGCCCCTGCACAGCGCCCCGCCCGACACACGCCCGGCAAACGGCTGAAAATACGGAGTTTTCTGACTTTTGTCCATGAGACAAATCTTGTATTTAATCTGTTGACAACGCAAATAAGTGATGTATAATTAGATTGTCGGCGTTTGTTATATTTTTGTCAATCATGGATCGCGCGCTGCAAGCCGCGCTTTGCCCGTACAGGGCGGCGGCAGGGGCGGCGTCGCTG
Source organism: Eubacteriales Family XIII. Incertae Sedis bacterium (assembly GCA_031270275.1). Classification (GTDB taxonomy): domain Bacteria; phylum Bacillota; class Clostridia; order Peptostreptococcales; family Anaerovoracaceae; genus JAISXZ01. The sequence continues at coordinate 3,309 of JAISXZ010000078.1, forward strand.
AACAAAGGGCTGAATGGCGACAGGAGAGGCTGGTTCCGGCAAAAATAACTTTGCCGGGGGGTATTGTTTTGGAGGGTTGAGACCATGGGTTACGTTGACAAGGTATTGGAAGGGCTGAAAACAAAGAACGCGCACGAGCCAGAGTTCCTTCAGGCGGCAAGCGAGGTCCTCGAATCGCTTCGCGTCGTCATCGAAAGCGACAGGAAGTACGAGGACGTCGGGCTGCTCGAGCGCATCATCGAGCCGGAAAGGGTCTTCATTTTCCGCGTGCCGTGGCTCGACGACTCGGGCAGGGTCCAGGTAAACAGGGGTTTCAGGGTGCAGTTCAACTCGGCGATCGGCCCCTACAAGGGCGGGCTTCGCTTCCATCCATCCGTGAACCTCAGCATCATCAAGTTCCTCGGCTTCGAGCAGATATTCAAGAATTCCCTGACCGGCCAGCCCATAGGCGGCGGCAAGGGCGGCTCTGACTTCGATCCCAAGGGCAAGTCCGACTTCGAGGTCATGAAATTCTGCCAGAGCTTCATGACGGAGCTGGGCAAGTACATAGGCGCCGATACCGACGTGCCCGCCGGCGACATCGGCGTGGGCGGCAGGGAGATAGGCTTCCTCTACGGGCAGTACAAGAGGAACACCGGCCTCTACGAGGGCGTGCTTACGGGCAAGGGGCTCACCTTCGGCGGATCGCTGGCGAGGACCGAGGCCACCGGCTACGGGCTCGTCTACTGCGCCGAGGAATACCTGAAGAGCATAGGCGATTCCTACAAGGGCAAGAAGGTCTCGGTGTCCGGCTCCGGCAACGTCGCGATCTTCGCCACGGAGAAGGTTCACCAGCTGGGCGGCAAGGTCGTCACCATGACCGACTCCAACGGCTACGTGTACGACGAGGCGGGCATAGACCTCGACCTGATCAAGGAGATAAAGCTCGTCAAGAGGGGAAGGCTCACCGACTACGCGGCGGCAAGGAAGGCGTCGAAGTACGTCGAGGTCGGCAAGGGCAAGGTCTGGGACGTCGCCGTGGACATCGCGCTTCCCTGCGCCACGCAGAACGAGCTGGACCTGGCGGACGCCAAGGAGCTTGTCAAGAACGGCGTGAAGGTCGTCGGCGAGGGCGCGAACATGCCATCGACACAGGAGGCCGCCGACTACTTCATCGAGAAGAAGATAGCCTTCCTGCCCGGCAAGGCGTCGAACGCGGGCGGCGTGGCGACGTCGGCGCTGGAGATGAGCCAGAACAGCATGCGCACGAGCTGGACCTTCGACGAGGTGGACAGGAAGCTGAACACCATAATGGTGAACATATTCCACAGCATAGACAACGCCGCGAAGGAGTACGGCATGGCGGGCAACTATGTGGCCGGCGCGAATATAGCGGGCTTCAAGAAGGTTGCAGACGCAATGATGGCGCAGGGCATAGTATAACGTAAGGTTACTGCCCGGCGGCCACGCCATTTTTGCCCATTTCGGAACCTGGTTCCGGATTCCGGCTCCTCACGTACTTAGCGGTACGCTCCGGGACCGAAATCCGGCCCCAGAACCCGATCTGAACAAAACTGACGCGTCCGCCGGGCAGTTTCGATTTGAGTCCGTTCGATGACCACGCCATTTTTGTCCAGCTTGGGATCCGAAAATAAAGACAGGCAGGCGCCTTTCGCGCCTGCCTGTCTTTGCGCGTGCGCCCGGCGGCCTATCTCAGCACGGCGCCCGTGTTGGCCGAGGTCACGAGGCGGGCGTAGCGCGAAAGGTAGCCGCCTTTCGCCTTCGGCTCGGGCAGGCGGAAATCCGCCCGCCTGCGCTCTATCTCCCCCTCGGAAAGCTCGACGCCGAGGCTCCTGCCCGGAATGTCGATGTGTATGGTGTCGCCGTCCCTTATGAGCCCTATAAGGCCGCCGTCCATGGCCTCGGGCGAGATATGGCCTATCGACGCGCCCCTCGACGCGCCCGAAAACCTGCCGTCGGTCAGCAGGGCCACGTCCTTGTCCATGCCCATGCCCGCTATCGAGGACGTCGGCGAAAGCATCTCCCGCATGCCCGGCCCCCCCTTGGGCCCCTCGTAGCGTATGACTATCACGTCGCCCTTTTTTATCTTCCCGTCCCAGATGGCGGCGCTGGCCTCCTCCTCGGATTCGAAGACCACGGCGGGGCCCGAATGCCTCAGCATCTCCTCGGCCACCGCGGACTCCTTGACCACGGCCCCGTCGGGCGCGAGGTTGCCGCGCAGTATGGCGAGCCCGCCCCTGTTGCGGTAGGGCTTGTCTATGGGCTGTATCACGCTGTAGTCCCGCACGCCCGCCGCGGCCGCGCTGTCGCCGATGGGGGCGCCCGTCACGGCCATGCAGCCCTCGTGTATCAGGCCCTTTTTTGAAAGCTCGTTCATGATGGCCGGTATGCCGCCGGCCCTGTGGAGGTCCTCCATGTGATGATGGCCGCTGGGGCTTATCTTCGCGATGTACGGCGTCCTCTCGCTGAGCCTGTCGAAAAGGGAAAGATCGAGCCTGATGCCCGCCTCGTGCGCTATGGCGGGCAGGTGCAGCACGGTGTTGGTGGAGCCGGCCATGGCCATATCGACGCTTATCGCGTTCTCGAAGGCCTTCTCGGTGAGTATGTCGCGCGGCTTTATGCCCCTGCCGACGAGCTCCATTATCTTTATGCCCGCCGTCTTCGCCATCCTGACGCGCTCGCCGCTGTCGCACAGGGCGGTGCCGTTGTAGGGGAGGCCCATCCCAAGGGCCTCGGTCAGGCAGTTCATGCTGTTGGCCGTGAACAGGCCGGAGCAGGAGCCGCAGCCGGGGCAGGTCTCCTCGGCGACCCGCTCGAGCTCGTCCTCCGTGCAGCCGCCGCTCTTGTAGACGCCTATCTGCTCCATGACGCTGTTGAAGTCCAGCGTGCGGCCGTCTATGGCCCCGGCCCGCATGGGGCCGCCGCTCACGACTATCGACGGTATGTTCAGCCGCGCGGCCGCCATGAGCATCCCCGGCACTATCTTGTCGCAGTTGGGGATCAGGACGAGCCCGTCGAACTGGTGGGCCATGGCCATGGCCTCGATGGAGTCGCATATGAGCTCCCGGCTCGCCAGAGGGTATTTCATGCCCTCGTGGCCCATGGCTATGCCGTCGCATATGCCTATCGCCGGAAACTCCGCAGGGGTGCCGCCGGCCATGAGGACGCCCTTCTTGGCGGCCTCCGCGATCCGGTCCAGCAGCATGTGGCCCGGCACGATCTCGTTCTGCGAGTTGACAATGCCTATGAGGGGGCGGTCTATCTCCTCCCTCACATAGCCCATGCCGTAGAAAAGGGCGCGCACGGAGGCGCCTGCCGGCCCGTTCTTGATCCTGTCGCTTCTGTTGCCGCTCATTTCAGAAATCCCTCCCGTTCTGCGGCGATCCCGCCGCGCGCAAGGCCGTATTCTTCCTATGTATTGTACAGCAAAATCGCGTGGCAGTCAAAAGAAATCGCCCCGACAAAAAGATATTGAGTCTTTGGCCCAAAGCTGGTACACTATACTATAATAAGGATATCGACAGCGATGCGCAAAGCCTGGAACCTGACAAACAAATTCATCTGGAGCCTTACCGAAACGCCGACGATGAGCGCCATACGCAGCGGCTTTATATACATGATGCCCGTCGTGATGATAGGCTCCCTTGTCGTGGCCTTCCTGAACCTGCCTCTGCCGCCCTTCCAGGATTTTATGGTGAGGTACATGGGCGAGGGCTGGAAGGACAGCTCCCTGCTGATATACCGCGCGACCATGCAGGTCATGGCGCTGACGGCGGTGATCTGCATCAGCTACGCCCTCGCCAACGAGCAGGAGAAGGTGAAGGGCGGGGAGATGCACCCCATATACGTCGTGCTGACCGCCTTCGCCAGCTACGTAGCCTTCATAGGGCAGGATCTGGCCGATAGCTTCCTGAACATATCGAACATGGACTCGTCCTCCATGTTCGCCGCCGTGCTGATAAGCGTTTTGTCGGTGAAGCTGTTCATGCTCCTTTTCAAGGCCTATGACAGGGTCTTTAAGGTGAACGACTACCGCTACAACGGCAACATTCAGGTCAGGGCATCCTTTCACGTCATCGTCCCCGTCTTCCTGACCATACTGGCGTTCAGCCTTGCCAACGAGGCCATGCGGCACAGCGGCCTCGACGGGGCCCTGAGCGACGGGCTGGCAGACCTGATGGGCAGCCTGTTTTCGGTCGGCGGCATAGCCGCCTCCATCGCCATGGTCCTGGTAACGCAGCTGCTGTGGTTCTTCGGCATACACGGCGGCAACGTCTTCCTCGAGGGCGTGGCGGCCGCGTCGGGGCAGGGAGCCGCCATCGGCGGCGTCACCAAGGAATTCCTGGACGTCTTCGTGTACTTCGGGGGCGCCGGCTCCACGCTGGGGCTGATCATCGCGCTCTTTGTGTTCGGCGAGCGCCGCAGCGGGCGCAAGCTCGCGAAGTTCGCCGTGTTCCCCGGCCTGCTGAACATCAACGAGCCGCTGATCTACGGCATCCCCATCATACTCAACCCGGCCTACTTCATCCCCTTCTTCCTGACCCCGGCCATAGTGGCGGCCATATCGGGCCTGGCGGTCTTTCAGGGGCTTGTGCCCGAGCCGACAGCCAGCGTCGGCTGGACCACCCCCATATTCCTGTCGGGCTATCTGAGCACGGGCTCGATGAAGGGCGTGCTGCTGCAGTTCGTATGCCTTGTCGTCGCCTTTGCCTGCTACGCGCCCTTCGTGCGCCAGGTGAGGCTCGCGGCGGAAAGGCAGTACAAGGAAAAATTCGTCACGCTCACGAAGGAGCTGAACTACTACGAGAGCCGCCGTGCGCGGCGCGTGCTGGGCAGGAACGACGAGATCGGCGCCGTGGCCCGCTCGCTCGCGGCGGAGATCGGCAGCGCGATCATGGGGAAGGATGGCCTGATGCATCTGGAGTACCAGCCCAAGATGGACGGCGAGGGCCGCGTCCTCGGCGCGGAGGCTCTGCTTCGGTGGAACCACGAGACCCTGGGCTTCGTGTCGCCCATCACGATCCTCAGCATAGCCGACGAGGCGAGGCTGAGCATAGGGCTGGGGCAGTGGGTCATAAGGCAGGCCATAGGCCAGCTGAGCGCCTGGAGCGGCTCGGAGCTCAGGGACATGCCGATCTCGATAAACCTAAGCCCCTCGCAGCTGGTCGAGGACAAGGACATAATACCCACGATCAGGGACGCCCTGGACGGCAGCGGCGTCTCTGCGGGAAGCGTCGAATTCGAGCTGACGGAGAACGAGATGATCGAAAAGAGCGACGCCGTTCTGGAAAAGCTCCGCGCCCTGCGGGACATGGGCGCGTCCATATCTATAGACGACTTCGGCATGGGCCACAGCTCGCTGCGCTATCTCCACGACTTCAGCGCGAACATAGTCAAGCTGGACGCCTCGCTGGTCCAGAGCCTTTCGGAGGTCGAGAGCCACAACAAGATAGTGGCCGTCATCATAGAGCTGTGCGACACGCTAGGCATCGACGTGGTGGCGGAGGGCGTCGAGACCGAGGAGCAGCTCGAGATACTGAAAAGACTGGGCGGGAAGCGCTTCCAGGGCTTCTATTTCAGCCGCGCCCTTACGCCGGAGAGGTTCGAGGAGTTCGCGAGGGAGCGGGGGCTGTCAAGGGAGTGAGCAGTCTCGATAGGAGTATGATGTTGTGGAGATATTGATAAGCGCCGGGGGGACCAGCGAGAGGATTGACAACGTCAGGAGCATAACGAACGGCTCGACGGGCCTGCTCGGCCGCCATATCGCCGAGGCCTTCGCGGCGACGGGGCGCGTCGGCAGGATATGGTACGTATGCGGCAGGGCGGCGGCGGCGCCCGCGGCGGAAATAGCCGAGATCGTGAGGATAGGCGACGTGTCCGAGCTCATCGCGGCGGTGCGGGATATCTGCGGCAGGCGCGACATAGGCGCGGCGGTGCATGCGATGGCCGTGAGCGACTACGCGGTGAGCTACGTGTCGTCCGCAGCCGCCATAGCCGAGAGCGTGGAGCGGCGGCTGGCCCTGGCCGGCCCGGAGGGGCGCGAGGCGGCGGGCGGGCTCAGGCGGCTGATCGAGGAGGGGGTGGCCGACGCCGCCGCCTTCGGCCGGGACGGCAAGATACCCTCGGACGTGGACGATCTTGCGGTGTTCCTGCGGCGCGCGCCGAAGGTCCTGCCCATGCTGCGCGGCATGGCGCCCGGCGCCGTCATCGTCGGCTTCAAGCTGCTGGACGGCGCGGCCAGGGAGGCCCTCATGGACGCGGCCCGCAGGCTGCTGCGGGACAGCGGCTGCGACTTCGTGCTGGCGAACGACCTCGCGGAGATCAGCGGCGAAAGGCACCCCGGCTACCTTCTGGGCGGTGACGGCTCCTGCCTGCCCTTCGGCAGCAAGGCGGAGATCGCGGAGGGGATAGCCCGCGCGGTGATGGAAGCGGCGGCGGCGCGGGCATACAGCCGGAAGGAACAGGGCGGGTGAAGCGCCCGCGAGGGCGGGGAAGGGGGCCGCAGCGCGGCCCCCTTCCCCGCACACATACCTCTGAGCTGTAACGCCCGAAGATCTGATTGAACAGCCAGCTTGAGAATACGAAGAATGCGGAGAATGCGAGGGATATGAAGAATATAGTCTTGGGCGTCACGGGCAGCATAGCCGCCTACAGGGCGGCTGACATAGCCAACAGCCTAACGAAGTCGGGCCACAGCGTCAGCGTGGTGATGACGGAGGCCGCGACGCGCTTTGTCTGCCCGCTGACCTTCCAGACCCTCACGAAAAACAGGGTCTACACCGACATGTTCGAGCTCGTCGAATACAGGGAGGTGAAGCACGTCTCGCTGGCGAAGCGGGCCGATCTGCTTCTCATAGCCCCCGCGACCGCGAACATCATAGGCAAGCTCGCGTCGGGGATCGCGGACGACATGCTTTCGGCCGTGGCCATGGCGGCCTGCGGCGCGCCCGTCCTCATATGCCCCGCCATGAACACGGCGATGTACGAAAACCCCGTGACGCAGGGGAACATAAAAAAGCTGGAGTCCCTGGGCTACCGCTTCGTGGAACCTAGGGAGTCCGTCCTGGCCTGCGGCGATCTGGGCAGGGGGGCTATGGCCGAGCTGGGCGACATCATCGCCGCCGCGGAGAGTCTGCTGTAAGGTTACTACTCACCCGCCACGCCATTTTTGCCCATCTCGGAACCTGGTTTCGATTATTGGCTTCCTCACGTAGCTTCTAGTACGCTCCGGGAGCCAAAATCGCCCCCAGAACCCGATCTGGACAAAGACTGCCGCGGCGGGTGAGTAGTTTCGATTTAAGTAGGTGAGCAGTAGCCGCCGGCCTCTATCCTTGCCAGCGCGGCCGCGGCCGCGCCTATGCCTTCCTCGCAGAACACCTCGAAGCCCGCGCCGCGCAGGAACTCCGTGGCCAGCCCCTGGCCGGCCGTCTTCCCGCCGCTGAAGCTCCCGTCGTATATCAGGCTGACGCCGCACGACGGGCTGCCCTGCTTCATTATCGCGAAGGCGACGTCGTTGGCCAGCGCCATGCGCAGCGCCTCGCGCGCACCGGCCACGAACGCCTTCGTCACGTCCGCGCCGGCCCTCGTCACGACCCGGCCCCCCGCGCGCTGGCAGTCCGGGCGCGGCGTGGGCAGCCCGCCGAACACCTCCGGGCATATGGGCAGAAGCCTGCCCTCGCCCTTCCATTTCAGAAAGCGCGGGTCCGTCTCCGCAGCCTCGCCGCCGTCATGCCTGACGGCGCGCCCCCCGTACAGGCATTCGCTGACGAGCACCTTTTTCACGCCAGGGCCTCGGGCGGCGGCACGTCCCCGCCTGAGTATGCCTCCATCACGGCGTCCATATCTTTCGCTATGGACGCGTCGATAAGGCCCTGGGCGGCCATGTCGTAGAGCACGGGCATGCTCTCCGCGTGGCTGCGGCCCGGATGGTAGGGGCGCTCCTCGCTGACCGCCTGGTATATGTCGATGCAGGCGAGCAGGCGGGCGTCGAAGCTCAGGCCCTCCGCCTTCTTGCCGGCCATGTAGCCGGTGCCGTCGAGCTTTTCGTGGTGGTCGGAGGCAAGGGCGCATATGGCCTCGAAGCCCTCCACCGTGCCCAGGATGTCCCCGGTCACGCGCACATGGTCCCTGATCGTCTCGAATTCCGCGTCGCTGAGCTTGCCGGGCTTCTCGAGTATGTCCGAGGGGGTGTCGAGCTTGCCCAGGTCGTGCAGCGCGGCCGCCAGATAGAGCTGCGCCCGCCTGTTCATGTCGTAGCCGTAGTGCGCGCCCATGAGCCACGCCTTGTTCGCGATCTGTATGGAGTGCCTTTTGGTAAACACGGACTTGAAGTCTATTATCCGCGCCGCGAGCCCGGCTATGCGGAACACGGATACGTCCTCCATGTCGATCCGCCAGGCGGGGATGGTCAGCTCTGCGGTCCTCACGATGCGCTCGTCGCTGAGGGAGAGCAGCATGTCCTCGTCCAGGATGTCGAGCATCGCGCCCGCTGCGGCCTTCGTGAAGCGGCTTCCGGCGTCCGACTCTATCAGCCGCCTTATGCCGGGCAGCCCCTCGGGCGTGATCCTCTGCAGGTGCAGGGACACGTCGAGCATGTCGGCTATGGCGATCAGGGCCGCGCCCAGGGGAAACTCGCTCTCCGTCCTGCCGTAGGGCCCCTCGCCGTCGGCGCGCTCATGGTGGTACAGCACGAAGCCGTCCACGTCGGAGTTCAGGAGAAAGGCCTCCGCGTTCCGCTGTCCGTATTCGCAGTGAAGCCGCAGGGCGATGCTGTTTCCCTGCCGCTCCGAAAGTATGTATTCCGTCAGCGCGCTGTCGTGGAACAGCGCGCAGGTGGCTATCGCCGAGATCTGGGCGTCGTCCATGCCCAGGCGCCGCCCCATGGCCGATGAGAGCACGGCTATGCGCTTCCCATGATGCGTGCTGGCGCCGAGAAGCTCGCCTTCCACTATGTCGAGCGCGACGCCTATCGCCCGCACAAGCTGATCCATACGTATTTCCATTTCAAATCACCTCAGAAGCATGTTCCGCATGGCCGGGGCGCGGGCGCCGGCCGAAAAGACAAGGGGGTGGGCAAGCGGCCCGCTACGGTCACGGGCCGCCAAGTAGTTATACCCCATAAATCTGGATTATACCCCATAAATCCAAAAATGTCTATAATACACGAGAGATATTGACATTGCCACGCAAGTATATTACAATTCTTGTATGCGCAAGTTGAAAAAATTGAGTGCGGACGGCGGTATCACGCTTCGGCAGGCGCAGTTCTGTATCAGCCATCTTTCAAGCAGTAGAGGGGGGACAGTTATGAACAGGAAAATCATGAATCGGGCGGTCTGCGCGGCGGTATCCTTGCTGCTGCTTTCGGCGGGGGCGTTCGCCGTTCCCGCGTTTGCGGTGGATGCCGAGGTAGAGGCGGGCGCGACCGCCGAGGAGACGGCCACGGACGCCGAGGTCACGGCGGCGGCCGATCCGCTGAAGACCGGCTCGATAACGGGCAAGGTCACGAAGGTGGAGAAGGGCGAGGACAGCATCAGCGTCACCATCGACGACGGGAAGGACGGCTATGTCCTGCACCTTGGCGAGCAGAGGTTTGTGTACGACCAGAAGGCGAAGGACTACGCCGGGCCGGAGGACATAGCGGAGGGCATCCAGATAACCGCATTCCTGCCCAAGGACGCCCCGAGCATGCTTAGCATGCCGCCGCAGGTCAGCGCGGTGTTCGGCGTGCTTCTCAACAGCGACGCGGGCACGGCCACGCTGGGATACTTCGACGAGGAGCTTCTGTCCAGCGACGTCGCCATCTCGTGAACCGTACGTTTGTTTGTAATAGTAACAATTGTCAAGCGGCAGGAAAAAAGGTCCGGCTCATCTTTTGAGTGACTTGTGATGATATCTATGAA
>JAISXZ010000161.1 GCA_031270275.1 Eubacteriales Family XIII. Incertae Sedis bacterium
CTAGGCGGAGGAGGGAGCCATAGCAGCGGCCTATGGCGACCGACGACAACAACGCCGCAGGAAATCCACACAAGCCATTTGCCTAAAGATGAATGAGACACTACACTAGATTTGAGGTGTTGCGGAATATGCCCAAAAGCATGACCGGCTACGGCCGTGGAGAGTTTGCCGACGGCAGGCGGGCCGTCGCCGTCGAGATGAAGTCCGTAAACCACAGATACTGCGAGATATCCGTGCGCCTGCCGAGGAAGTACGGCTTTGCGGAGGAACTGCTCAAATCGGTCGCGAAGGAGGCCGTCAGCAGGGGCAAGGTGGAGATATCCGCGAGCGTGGACAGCATGGCCGAGGAGGATTTCAGGCTGAGCCCGGACCTGGCCGCGGCGGGGCAGTACGTCGCGTGCCTGCAGGAGCTGCGCGGGCATTTCGGGCTGGAGGGCGGCGTGACGCTGGAGCTTCTGGCGGGGATGCCGGACGTCATCAGGCCGCTGCCCGAGGCCGGTGACGAGGAAGGCCTGCTCGCGGCGCTCGAGGCGGCCATGCGCGGCGCGCTGGCGCAGTTCGACGCCATGAGGGAGGCCGAGGGGGAAAAGCTGGCCGAGGACATGCGCGGCAGGGCGAGGGCGGTCGCGGGCCTTGCCGACGAGATAGACAGGCTGGCGCCGGAGGCCGCGCGCGCCTGGGCGGGCAGGCTGAGGGAACGCATGGCGGAGTTTCTGGGGCAGCAGGCAGCGATTTCGGAGGACAGGATAGCCCTTGAGGCCGCGATCTTCGCGGACAAGGCCAACGTCACGGAGGAGATTGTGCGGCTCAAAAGCCACGTGTCACAGCTTGAGGCCATGCTGTCGGAAAGCGGCGCCAACGGGAAAAAGATGGATTTCCTCATCCAGGAGATGAACCGCGAGGCCAACACCATAGGCTCCAAGGCGAACGACATAGGGATAAGCTCCCTCATGCTCGAGATCAAGAGCGAGGTGGAGAAGATCAGGGAACAGGCGCAGAACATCGAGTAGGCGGTGAAATTCCCTATTGAACAAGAGGCGGATTTGGTGTATCCTATAACTTGTTATCCCGCAGGGCCGCCGCCCGTATGAAGTGCTTGGTAGGTCAGATGAAAAGAGGCATTCTGTTCGTCGTTTCCGGGCCTTCAGGCGCGGGCAAGGGCACAATATGCAAGGAGCTTGTCAGGCGCACAGGCATAGCCCTGTCCGTCTCTATGACGACACGCCCCCCCCGCAGATCCGAAGCGGAGGGCAGGGAATACATATTCGTGTCGCGTGAGGCGTTCATGGAGAAGATTTCGCGCAACGCCTTCCTGGAGTACGCCGAGGTCTACGGCAACTACTACGGCACCCCGGCCGAGTCCGTCAGGGATATTCTCGACTCGGGCGGCGACGTGGTGCTTGAGATAGATGTCCAAGGCGCGCTAAAGGTCAAGGCGAGCTGCCCCGAAAGCGTGTCCGTGTTCATACTGCCGCCCTCCATGGGCGAGCTGCGGAAGCGCATAACGGCTAGGGGCACGGAGAGCGACGCCTCGATAAGCCTGCGCCTGGGCGAGACGCTGAAGGAGATAAGGCGCGTTGGGGAATATGACTACTGCATCGTCAACGACAGGCTCGACGAGGCGGTGGACAGGCTCGCGGCCATAGTCGTCGCGGAGAACTCCAGAGCCGGGCGCGGCCTCCGCGAGCTTGTCGAATCGTACATGGAGGAAATGTGATGCTGTATCCGTCTATAAACCTGATAAGGGAAAAGGCCGACAGCCGCTACACGCTGGTGATACTGGCGGCGAAGCGGGCGCGGGACGTCATCGAGGGAAAGGCCGTCCTGACCGACGCGGACACCGAAAAGCCGGTTTCCATAGCGGCAAACGAGATAGCGGAGGATCTGATAACCTACCGAAGGGAATCCTGAACCGCCGCTGCCCGGCGCCGGCGCCGTTTTTGCCCGCAGAACCTGATCCGGGCAAGGCTGGCGCGGACGCCGGACGTTTTTGAAGGAAGTTCACATGCTTATGGACATCGCCATCGCCGCGATCGTCGTGCTGTCGATGGCCCGTGGCTACCGCGCCGGCTTCGTGTTTACCCTGCTGCGCATGTTCGGCTGGCTCGTTTCCATAGCCGCCGCCATAGTCGCCTACCCCTATGTGACGGATTTTATCCGAAGCCGCACGCATATCTACGATCTCATACACGACAGCGTGACGGCGCACATAGGCAGGCATATACCCTCCCAGGCCGACGAGCTGCTCGAAGGCCTGCCCAAAGCCGTCGCAAGGGCGGCGGAGGACATCGCCGACAGGCTGTCGGTCTCCGTGGCGGACGGCGTCTCTGCGGCCTGCTTCGGCATAATAGCGTTCGTGGCGCTGCTTCTCGTCATAAAGCTCGCCGCCATGCTGCTGACCCAGCTCTTTTCAAGGCGATCCAGGAAGGGGCTCCTGGGCGGGATCGACGGCCTGCTCGGCCTGCTGGCCGGAGGCGTGAAGGGCATGATAGCCGTTTATATCATCCTGGCGCTCATGCTGCCCGTCTCGCTGATGATAAGCCAGTCCGCGCACGCCACGCTGGAGGGGGCCCTGTTCGCGTCGATGTTCGCGCGGGACCTTTATGAGAACAATCTCATCCTGGCGATGCTGAGCGAGGCGCTAGTGTAGTGTCTCATTCGTTTTTGTATAAATGGCGCAGGATGGGTTTTCTGCGGCTAGGCGGAGGAGGGAGCCATAGCAGCGGCCTATGGCGACCGACGACAACAACGCCGCAGGAAATCCACACAAGCCATTTGCCTAAAGATGAAT
>JAISXZ010000163.1 GCA_031270275.1 Eubacteriales Family XIII. Incertae Sedis bacterium
TGTGTGGATTTCCTGCGGCGTTGTTGTCGTCGGTCGCCATAGCCCCGCTATGGCTCCCTCCTCCGCCTAGCCGCAGAAAACCCATCCTGCGCCATTTATACAAAAATGAATGAGACACTGCACTAGAGCCTGTCGGGCTGGTCAGGCTGGGGCCGGAGGCGGGCAGGGGTCTGCCCGCCTCCGGCCCCGCACGATCCTAGATGCCAAGCATTTCCCGCGCCTCGTCCGGGGTCGCGATCTCATGCCCCAGCTCGCGGGCGCGGGCCGCTATGCGCTCCACGAGCTGGGCGTTGCTCTTTGCCAGCTCGCCGCGCGCGAAGTATATGTTGTCCTCGAACCCGACGCGGACGTTGCCACCGAGAAGCAGCGACGACAGCGTGGCCGGCAGCTGTGCCGCTCCGATGCCTATGGCGCCGAAAAGCGCGCCCGGCGGAAGCTTGCGGACGAGATGCGTCAGGTTCTCCATGCTGTATTCGATGCAGCCCTGGTTTACGCCGTGCATGTTCGTGACGAAGGTGAACGAGGGCGGCCCCGCTATTATGCCGGGCTCTATCAGCAGGTTGATCGCGTCCTCGAGCCCCGAATGGTTGAATATCTCCAGCTCCGGCTTTATGCCCCTCTCCGTCATCTTCCTGGCGGCGTCCTGTATCCAGCCGCGCGTCCAGTTGTTGAAATGGTACGGCCCCTCGATCTCCGGGCACAGCGACGGGGTGACGGATATCCCCATGTCCAGCGAGCACATCTCCGTCCCCAGCTCCAGGGACGTGAGCCCGTCGTCCACATGGGTGATCCTGTCCCGCCTGTTGGCCGGCGCCAGGGAGGGCTGCAAAATTATGCCGCATTTCGCCCTTATCCTGTCGCAGACCTCGCGGAAGATGTCGAGGTCGTTCGTGGAAACGCCGTCCCGGTCGCGTATGTGGAGATGCGCTATGGCCGCGCCGGCGTTGTAGCTGTCGTAGACCGCCTGCGCTATCTCGTCCGGCTGCTCCGGGTGCGCCGGGTTCTTCTCCTTGCCGTGGAAGTTGCCCGTCGGCGCGACCGTTATTATCACCTTTCTGGACACTGATGCCTCCATTCTTTATTCCGGACGCCAAGCCGGGGCATGGCCGCCGGCGGGGGTACGGGGCGCTGCCGCCCTGCGCCGGCCTACAGCCTGAACCGGCGGCGTTCAGTCCGATTTCCACCTTTTCAGGTTCTCCGCCCTAAGCCCCAGCTGCTCCATCACGCGCCCGACGTACTGCGACACCAGCTCGTCTATGGTGCCCGGCTTCGTGTAGAAGGCCGGCACGGGCGGCATGATGACGGCGCCCGCGTCGCTGGCGCGCAGCATGTTCTCGAGATGTATCCGGCTGAGAGGCGTCTCCCTTACGGCGAGGACCAGCCTGCGCCGCTCCTTTAGGCAGACGTCGGCGGCCCGCGCGATCAGATCGCCCGAATAGCCGCTGGCTATGGCCGCGAGGGTCTTCATGCTGCATGGCGCCACGGCCATCCCGTCGAGCGGGAAGGAGCCGCTGGAAATGCCCGCGTCCAGGTCGTCGGGCCCATAGGAACAGGAGGCGAGCGCCCTTACGGCGTCCGCCTCCATGCCCGTTTCCTCCAATATAGTGCGGCTGCCCCAAGGGCTTATCACCAGATGCGTCTCAACGCCCTGGCTCCTGAGCCCTTCAAGCAGCCTGATCCCGTATATGGCGCCGGACGCGCCGCTTATGCCTACCGCTATCCTCATATCTCGCAGAGCGCGCGGGGCCGCGCTATCCTTCGGGCAGCCATTTTTTCGGATCGAGGTCCAGGAAGGGCGCCCGCACGAACTGCTCTTTCAGCGCGTATGGCACGGTGCAGTCGAATATCGTCTTGCACGTTATCCCGGTGTCCTTTATCATCGGATTGTAGACGGTCCTTTCCGAGGGGTCGAGGGGATGGCATCTGACGCCCGGTATGAAGATGGTGTCTATGTCCCCCTGGAATCGGGTGTTCATGGCCCAGAGGACGTCGTTCGAGTCGAAGATATCGACGTCGTCGTCCACGAGTATCACGTGCTTAAGCTCCGCGAACGCCGAAAAGGCGAGAAGCGCCGCCTGGCGCTGCCGGCCCTCGTCGCTGGGCTGCGTCTTCGCGAACTGCAGTATGGCCATGTATTTGCCGCCGCCGGAGGGATGGGCGTAGACGTTCTTAAGTCTGCCCGGCATGGCCTTTTCCACCATCTGGAGTATGCTTGCCTCCGTAGGTATGCCGGCCATGCTGACGTGCTCCTCGCTCGGCCCTATGCAGGTCTGCATGATGGGGTTCTTCCTCGTCGTGACGGCCTTTACCTTCAGGACGGGCGTGCGCGGGTAGGCGGGCCCGACATAGCCTGGAAATTCAGGCATCGCGTAGCCGTTCTCCTTTACGCGGTCCTCCCTGACGTAGACGTTGGGAAGCAGCTCCCCCTCTATGACGTATTCCGCGTTCGCTATGCACCTCGCGTCTACCGTCCTGCACTTCGCCAGCTCGACGGCCTTGCCCCTTATGGCGCCGGCGACGCCCAGCTCGTCGTAGCCTATGGGCGTAGTCGGCGGCTCGAAGCCGGCCGCGATCTCTATCGCCGGGTCCACGCCTATGCTTATGGAGAGCGGAAGCGGCTTGCCCAGCCTCTCGGCCTTCTCCCTGAACGCGCCTATATGCCTCGCGCCCGGCGTGAAGAACATGGCGATCTCGTCCTCGTTGTGCACGCAGAGCCTGTGTATCGTTATGTCGGTCTCGCCTGTCTCAACGTCCGCCGCGTAGGCCATGCCTATCGTTATGTAGGGGCCGCCGTCTATGGGCGTGTTGGTCGAGGAGGGTATCAGCTTCCTTATGTCGAAGCCCTCGTCCGTCGCGAGATGCACGACCTCCTGGCAGGGCGGTGCCGGGTCGGCCGTCAGCACGGGGTTGATCGGCCTGCGGACGCTTTCGTTCAGCAGGAAGCCGAGACGGTCCGGCTCGCAGCCGAGCAGATGGCCCACGCGCTTCCTGGAGGCGAGCAGGCCGATGAGCACGGGCTTGCCCGGATGGCCCTTCACGTTCCTGAAAAGCAGGGCGGGGCCTTCCTTGGTCGGCCTCTTTACCGTGCCGCCGGAGCCGATGTACTTGTAGACGCTCGCCAGCTCGCCCTCGGGATCGACCTCAACCTCGGTCTCGGCGTACTGGCCCGGTATCGTCTTCAGCAGCTCTATCGCGCTGCGAAGATCGGTGATGCTGCCCATGTCTCCCAACCTCCTTGCAATGCCGCCGTCCGGCGGCACGGGAACCCTCATACGTCAAACGCGATGTCGTCGTCAGGCCCTTTCCCCTTTTCTTCGCCCCCGTCGCCGCGCACGGCGACGATAAGGGCCTCTATGGCGTGGACGAGAAGGCTCAGCGCGTAGAAGATGATGCCTATCGTCATGATGATGACAAAGGGCCAGATGGGGATCTTCAGCACGTTCGTCGCGAGCCCCGTCTCGAACTGCGCCCCGATCTGCCTAAGCCCCGCGTAGAACATCAGAAAGAGCGCGACCGCGCTCAGCAGCAGTATCACAAAACTGACGAAGCTCCTGGCGCGCAAGGGCAGCATATCGACGAACATGTTCACGCGCACATGGCCGCCCTGGGACTGGAGATAGCCTATCGCGCAGAACACGATGACGACCAGCGACAGCTCGGTAAGCTCCATCGCGCCGGGCACGCTGAAGTAGGAGACCTTGCGCAGTATGACATGTATGGCGGTCATGCACATCAGGAAGAAGCACGAGGCCATGGCCGCGTAGGACACCTTGTCGGTGAGCATGTCTATGGTCTTCGAAAATTTTGCCATTTTGCCACTTCCCATCTCCTTGTAAAGCTACCGCCCGGCGCCTACGCCCATCTCTGAGCCTGGACGCCGGGCAGCACGTTCCTGGGCCGGTCCCTGCTAGTATTTCTTGGCGGTCTCGACTATCGTGTCGTAGAGCCCCTGGGCGTCGTAGCCCTTGTCCGTCATGGCCTTGATCCAGTTGGCGGTGACGACGCCGGCCGCGTCGACCAGCTTCTGGTGGTCGGCGTCGGACAGGTTGTAGACCTCGCCGCCGTTGCTTGTGACGAGGCCCTGCGCCTTGCTGACTTCCTCGTCCCAGGCGTCGGCCATGAGATCCAGGGCCGCCTGGCCGCTGCACTCGTCGATGACCTGCTGGAGGTCGGCGGGCAGACTGTCGTACTTGGCCTTGTTCATGAGGAAATAGTAGCCGTTGTAGATCAGCTTCTCGTCGGCGTAGTTCTTGGACACCTCGTATAGCTTGAAGGAGTCGATGGCGTGCCAGTCGGTGACGCTGCCCTGGAAGGAGCCGTTCTCAAGCACGCTGTACAGCTCGTTGATGGGAATGCCCTCCGGGGCCGCGCCCAGCTCGTTGAGGAAGGCTATCATGTTGGAGCCCGTGGCGCGGAGGTGCTGGCCCTTTATTTCGGACAGGGCGCCCAGCTTCTTCGCCGTGTTGATGGGGGCGTCGCAGTTCGTCCTCACCAGGATGACCTTATAGGGCGAATACTCCTCCGTCAGGTAGTCCGTGTTTTCGTATATGTCCCAGAAGGTGCGGCTGGCCTGCTCCGCGCTGCTGAAGGGCAGCAGGGGCAGCAGCACGCCGTCCGTCATCGGGAAGGCGTCGGGATAGAAGGACTGCAGGCCCCAAGCGAGGTCGACGGCCCCGTCCTTGACGAAGTTCAGGGACTCCGTGGGCTTGGCTATCGAGCCGCCGTTGTTGACCTGTACCTCGATGCGCCCGTTGCTCTTTTCCTTGACCATGTCGGCCCAAGCGAAGCAGTACTGGCCGGGCAGGCTGCTGTCGGGGTCGTGCTGCGTCAGCACGAGCGTGACCTCGGGCTCGGCCGCAACGCCGCTGTCCGCGCTTTCCCCTTCCTCCTCGGTTGTCGCGCCCGGCTCGGCGGCGCCCTCATCCGCCGCCGCGTCCCCGCCTCCGCCTCCGCCGCAGGCCGCGAGGGTCAGCGACAGCGCGAAAACGAGCGCGAGGGCCACCATGAACCTTTTCTTAAGCATTTCTTCCTCCTTTTGCCGCCGTCGCCCGCGTACACCCCGCCCGTAACGAAACCCGTCGCCGGCGGTGCGGCCGCAGCCTTTGGACAGCCTCAGCTTGAAACTTGACTATGCCTCCTTTATCGACAGGCTGCCGCGCCTTGGCGCGCAGCCGGCCATGCAAAAGCCTTTGCCCGCGCCCCTCAGCCCTTCAGCGCGCCCGGAAGCCAGGTCGCTATCGCCGGGAAGGCGACCACTAGGGCCAGGGCGACTACGAGGGCCAGAAGGAACGGAAACGCTCCCTTGAATATGCTTTGCAGCGGCACGTCCTTCGCGACGCCCGCCATGACGTAGCATGTCATGCCGACCGGCGGGGTAACGAGGCCGATCTGCATGCAGAGTATCATGAGCACGCCGAACCACAGCCCGCTCCATCCCATCTGCGTGACGACGGGCCAGAATATGGGCGTCAGTATTATCACGAGGGGCAGCGAGTCCACGAAGCACCCGAGCACGATGTAGATGATCAGCACCGCCACCAGTATGACCAGCGCCGGGACGTCCATCGAGCCCGCGAACTCCGCGAGCTTCCTCGGCATCTGGGTCTGGGTCAGGAAGTAGCCGAAGACGTAGGCGCCTATCATGATCATGAATATCATGGCCGTCGTCTTTATCGTGTCGCGCAGCGCGGCGACGATGTTCGACATGCTCGCGCGGCGGCGGAGGACAAGGATGATGAACGAGCCTATCGCGCCTATGCCGCCCCCCTCGCTCGGGCTGATGACGCCGCCGAATATGCCGCCCAGGACGATTATGAACAGGATGACGAAGCCCAAGACGCCCTTGAGCGACCTGATCCTCTCGATAAGGCTGAATTTCTCCCCGGCCGGCCCGGCCTCGGGATCGCGGCGCGTGACTATGCCTATGGTGATCCAGAAGATGAGCATCAGCATGACGCCCGGCACGATGCCCGAGGCGAACAGATCGCCTATCGACACGCCGGAGATGGTGCCGTACACGATGAAGCCGGTGCTCGGCGGTATGAGTATGCCCATCGTGCCGCCTGCGGATATCATGCCCGTCGAGAAGGACTTCTTGTAGTTGTACTTCGTCATCTCGGGCAGGCAGACCGTGCCCATGGTGGCCGTGGTGGCGGTCGCGGAGCCGCAGATCGCGGAGAAGAGGGCGCAGGCGCCTATGGTCGAGAAGCCCAGCCCGCCGCGGAAGCGCCCCAGCCATTTGTAGCAGGTGGTGTAGAGGTCGCCGCTTATGCCGGAGTAGTAGGCCAGCTGGCCCATAAGTATGAACAGCGGTATGACCGCCATGGAGAAGGATGATGCCGTCTGGTAGGGCGTGCTCATCAGTATGCCCATCGCGGCGCCCGTCCCGCGCAGCACCACCATCCCGAAGAAGCCCACGAGGGCCAGGGCGATGCCGATGTGCATGCCTAGGGCCAGAAGGGCGATGAAGGCGACGATGCCGATGATGCTGATCGTCATAGCGTCCATGTGAAACAACCTTTCTTCTTCCCGGCCGCTATTCGGATGCGGGCGCGGCCAGACCTGAACAGCAGCCTTTTCCGGACACGATCTTTGGCCCTAAAACCCCTCCCCCCACGGACTGCAAAGCGGCGGTGCCCCGCAGGCCGGGACACCAAAGCCGGCCCCGGCGGCACCCGCCGCAGACCGGCATGTTTTTAACATAAACTTAGGAGCTGTGCGGAAATAAAGTTTGCAGATCTGACGCAGGATTTTTTCCGTCACGCAAGGCGGCAGGTTCCGTTGATACTAGAAGTATCAACGGGTTCTGCCAACGCAGCGTGGC
>JAISXZ010000093.1 GCA_031270275.1 Eubacteriales Family XIII. Incertae Sedis bacterium
CCTCCGCCTAGCCGCAGAAAACCCATCCTGCGCCATTTATACAAAAATGAATGAGACACTACACTAAGCGTTTTCGTAGACGACGGTCCTGTTCCGCCCCTGCGCCTTCGCGGCGTAAAGGGCGCTGTCCGCGTTCCTCAGCAGCTCCTCCAGGCTTTTCGTGCCCGAGCTTTCCGCCAGGCCCACGCTGGCCGTCACCGAGACCTCGTGGCCGTCGCAGACGCATTGCATGGCCGCTATGTCGTGCCTTATCCTCTCCGCGAGCTGCAGCGCGGCCTCCCCGTCTATGTCCGTGAGAAGCACGACGAACTCCTCCCCCCCGTAGCGGGCGAGCAGATCGTAGGAGCGGATGGAAAGCTTCATCTGGGCCGCCGTGCGCCTGAGCACCTCGTCGCCCGCGAAATGGCCGTAGTCGTCGTTCACCCTCTTGAAAAAGTCCAGATCGAGCATTATCGCGTAGCAGGGCGAGCCGGAACGCACGGACTTCGTGAAGTTCATGAGCGCCAGCTCCATGAAATACCGCCTGTTGTAGATGCCGGTGAGCGCGTCGGTGTAGGCCTCCTCCTCAAGCCGCTTCAGCAGCCGGACCGAATCCGTGATCTCCTGTATGAGTATGACCCAGCCTAGCCTCTTGCCGCCGCGCGTCGGCAGGGCGTTTACGCTCGCGCTGTAGTGCCTGGCCCCGTCGCCCTCCCCGATGCAGAAGTTCACGGAGCGCCTTTCGGTGTCCGTGCCAAGGCCCGCCAGCTCCGGCGGCCAGCCCTCGACGGAATGGACGGGCTCCCATTTCGGAAGCGACGCGAGCCCCCTGAACAGCGCGCAGGCGGCGGGGTTCGAGAGCAGATAGTGCATATCGCTGTCCACCAGCACATACGCCTCCCTTATGGAGTCCAAGGCCAGCGCCGTCGCCCTAGGCGCTATGTCGAACATGTCGTAGCGCGTTATGCCTATGTAGAACATGATGCTCATCAGCGCCAGGGCGTGCGGCGTGAAGTAGAACACGAAGCTGTCCGGCATGAGCGAGAGAAGCGTCAGATACAGCAGCTCCGCAAAGAGGGGCATCGAGACGCAGAGCATTATCAGCATGATCCTCGGGCGGTACTTCTTCCACTGACGCAGCCTGTAGCAGAGCAGCGCCAGCGAAGCGACGATGCATACGAAGGGATAAAAATGGGCGGGCACGTACAGCGGGCCGGGATCGAAGTGCAGATAGCGCACCGGGCCGCTGTCCACCCAGTGGGCCGCGTACATCAGGTGGTGGGCCTTTGTCGTCCACATCAGCGCGGCGATCAGCAGGGCGACCGCTATCATGGGCAGCCTCACGCGCAAAGCGGACAGCCTCATCTCGCAGTAGTCGGCGACGAAGAAGAAGGAGAAGGTGGAGATGAAGGTCGAGGCGAGGTAGAGGATCTTCAGCGCGGTGAACGCCTCGTCGCCCGAGTCGCTCAGAAGCTCGAGCAAATGGCCAAGGATGAAGATAATCACGGCGACCATGCACAGCAGAAAGTAGTTCTTCTTCTCGCTCTGGCAGTACAGATGTGTGTAGACAGCCGTATATATGGTGATGCCAAGCGACACGCAGACTGTAAAGACCAAAATACCGTTCAGCATGATAAATCCGCCTTTAGGGAATAGTCTGTTCAACTAGGGCATGCCGGAAGGACCTAGCGCTGTCCGGCAAAGAAACCCGGCGCAACCCATGCTTGTAGTCTTCCTACAGGGCCTCATCGAAATTCGCCGCTTTATCGACATATCTCGACGCGAGAGCCTGCTGTCCTGCTTGAACAGCCGAATCGAATCCCAAAATGCATGCAGGAAAGTCTTGGGAGCAGATAATGTACCAAATTTGATTGTATTTTATACCAAAACAAGCGATTTTGCAATAAATTTCTCAAAACTATTTAAAAAAAATAATGTCTGCGATAAAACTGTTTTTTGACAAATCGGGATGCAGCCCTGGCTGCCAGACGCAGGCTGCGCGGGCGGACGGCCCGCCGCCGCCAAGCGCCGCAAATCCCCGCCGAGCCTGCGTTTCCGCCCGCGTCCCGCCCCGCGCGGGCCGCATCTGGGCAGACATGTAACATATTCTACAAAATGTTACATGGCGCTTTTTTTTGTCGCAATTCCAGCGTGGCCCGCATGCGCAGCCGCCCTTCACCCTCGCCCCCGGCCCCCCGCGCGGCCCGCCTTTCGCGTTCATCTTCCACGGGATGTCCCCCTATGTAACATTTTGTAGAATATGTTACATAGGCCGGGGGGGGGCGCCCCCCCCCGGCCACTCCCCGGCCCCGCGATCAGCCCGCGCCCATCAGCTCCGCGATCCCTCTGTCGAAGGGCGGCCTTGCCACGCCCTTTTCGGTCACTATCGCCGTTATGAGCCCATGCTCCGTTACGTCAAACGCGGGGTTCCATGTCTTGACGCCCTCCGGGGCCATCCGCCTCCCGTACCACAGCTCGCAGATCTCCCCGCCGTCCCTGAGCTCTATGGGTATGTCGCCGCCCGTGGCGGCGGCCATGTCGATGGTCGAGGTCGGCACGAACATGTAGAAGGGCAGGCCGTATGCCTTGGCCAGCGCCGCGAGGCCCGCGGTCCCTATCTTGTTGGCGCCGTCGCCGTTTCGCGCGAGGCGGTCGCAGCCCGTGAGCACGGCGTCCACAAGGCCCTCCCTCATGGCGGCCGCAGCCATGCCGTCGCAGATGAGGGTGACGTCCACGCCGGCCCTCATAAGCTCCCAGGCGGTCAGCCGCGCCCCCTGCAGCAGCGGCCTCGTCTCGTCGGCGAACACGCGGAAGCCGTAGCCCCTCTCCTGCCCGAGGTAGACGGGCGCGAGCGCCGTGCCGATGCCGGGCGCCGCGAGCGCGCCCGCGTTGCAGTGCGTCAGAAGCCCCATGCCCGGCTTCAGCAGGCCAAGCCCGAGCTCGCCCATGGCGAGGCAGGCCGCCTCGCCCTCGGCCCTTATGCTCTCCGCCTCGAGCAGCAGCCCCTCGTTCAGACGCTCGAACATGTCCGCCCAGCCCCCGCCCCCGGCCCCTTCCGCGAGCCGCGACAGCCGCGCGACCATGCGGCCCAGCGCCTGGAACAGGTTGACCGCCGTGGGCCGCGAGCCGGCCAGGCGCTCCCTGGCCTCCGAAAGCTCCCTGCAAAAGCCCTCGACGTCCCGCGCCCTCGAGGCCCGCGCCGCCAGGCAGACGCCGTATGCCGCCGCCAGCCCTATGGCGGGCGCCCCGCGCACGCGCAGGCTGCGTATGGCCTCCCGCACGTCCTCCACGCTTTTCAGCTCTATATGCCTTTCCTCGCCCGGCAGCAGGGTCTGGTCCAGGACAAAAAGCCTGCCGCCCTCAAAGGCGATCGGCCTTATGGCGCTCGTTTTCATGCCGCCTCCGTTTCAGTATGCCCGCAGCGCGGGAACCGCGCCCGCCGCGCCGCGCGTGCAGCCTATCGACAGGGAGCCATTCTATGCCTGTTTACATTCTATTACACGCGGCTGTCCCTGTCAACGCCGCCCCAGGCATGCGTTTTTTCCATACGGTTAAATGAAAAGTTCAATGCACCCCCCGAAACGGTTTTTTGAAACCGGTCGGAATCCGCATGAAACAAAGAGAAAAACAACAAGACATCGGCCCGTTTTAGTGGTAAAATAGGGGCA
>JAISXZ010000097.1 GCA_031270275.1 Eubacteriales Family XIII. Incertae Sedis bacterium
GTTCTCTCGATTATTGGTGTCGATTCTTGAAAGTCAAGAGTATTTGCGTTGATTTATTGTTTCATTTGTGTTGCGTAACAATGGTGCTGTGATCGTATTTTCTTAACCTGTTGACATTGAATTTTTCAGAGGTAATTTGCCGGAGATCGACTGGGAGACTGGCTTATAAGCGTTTGGGGATATGAATTTATATGAACAAATTGTAAATCTTGCTTCATCTTGCTTCTGCCGATTAAAAAGTGCTTGACATTTTGTTTCGGGCAGTGCGAAAAAGTATTTTCACACTTACTCACACGCCACGCCATTTTTGCCCACCTCGGAACCTGGCTGCTATTATTGGCTTCCTCACGTACCAGGCAGTACGCTCCGGGAGCCAAAATCGCCCCCAGAACCCGATCTGGACAAAACTGCCGCGGCGTGTGAGTAGTTTCGATTTAAACAGGTGAGTAGCAACCTTTTTGCCGGATCCCCTTAAGTTTTGCGTGCTTCGTCCGATATTGGTCACGTAGATGTTTTGCCGCGCGCAGGAATGCCTGCGGCTTTGGGTGGGGCCAAACAGCTCAAGGAGGGGCGAAGGATATGGCTTTTTCAGTAGGATCGGTTACCGGAATAACCGCAAAGACCGGCGTCGGCGGCCTCATCTCCGGCATGGACATAGACAGCATCATCGAAAAGATGACGACGGCCAGCAGGGACAGGATCACGAAGCAGGAGCAGTCCGTACAGAAGCTCATGTGGAAGCAGGACGCCTACAGGAGCGTCACGAAGTCGCTTATGGAGTTCCGCTCCAAGTACCTTGACTCGCTCTCGTCCACGAACTTCAAGAGCCAGAGCTTCTTCAACACCGTCCAGGCCAGCATAGCAAGCAGCGTGACGGCCTTCACGGCCACGGCGACCGGGACGGCCGCAGCCGGCGAGATGTACGTGAACAAGGTGGAGCAGCTTGCGACGAGCTACAAGCTTACGAGCAAAAGCTCCGTCTCGGGCTCGCTTCAGGGGCAGGAATTCGACGCCCAGGCCCTCATCGACAGCTTCGGCATCGACGACATAAAGGCGGGGACCCTCACGAGGGCCGTGAATGTCTCGCTGGACGGGCAGACGAGGATGGTCGTCCTGGACAAGGCGTTCTTCGAGCTTGCCGACAGAAAGAGCAGCGACTACACTGTGGAAGGCGGGCTTAAGAACATAGAGGCGGCCCTGCAGGACCGGCTCGACAGCCTGTTCGGCGCCAACCAGATCACGGCCGATATAAACTTCGACAGCGGCACGGGCATGGCCTCCCTGAACCTGGACACGGTCAACCCGAGCTCGAAGCTGACGGTGGAGGGGGGCATAACCTCGACCGAGTCCCAGGACACCACCCTCGGCCTGCTGGGCCTCAGCGCGGGCCAGAGCAACAAGATATCGCTTACGAGCTCCATAGCGAGCCTCGGCCTTGACGGCCTCGTCGAGCCGACCAACGCGGACGGCAACTTCAGCTTCACGATCAACGGCCAGTATTTCAGCATCAACAAGAACCAGACGCTGCAAAATCTCATGGACATGATCAACAACCCTGAGACGAACATCCTGACCAGCACGGGCACCGGCACCGGCGTGACCACGACCAACAACGCCGGCGTGAAGCTGAGCTACTCCGAGATCACGGACACCTTCACCCTGACCGCAAAGAGCACGGGAGCGAGCGGCGAGCCCGTCATATCGGACATCTCCCCCGCGAGCGGCAATCTCCTGCAGGCGCTGGGTATTTCGATAGCCGACGTCTACGACGCCTCGACCAACGCGGCCGGAAAGACGGAGTACACCGCCGGCCAGAACGCCAAGGCCTACATCAACGGCTCCCTTGTGGAGCGTTCGACCAACACCTTCACCGTAGACGGCGTAACGATATCGCTTAAGGAGACATACGCCGGCACGGCGAACGTCGGCGATTCGGGCTTCGCGACCTCCGGCGAGAAGATCACGCTCGCCACGAACCCCGACGACCTTTTCGACGCGATCAAGGGCTTCGTCGAGGACTACAACACGATGCTTGGCTTCATGCGCGGGCTGGTGGGCGAGGAGGCGGACGAGGACTACGAGCCCCTGACCGAGGCCCAGAAGGCCGAGATGTCGGAGGCCCAGATCAAGCAGTGGGAGGACAAGGCCAAGACGGGCATACTGCAGAACGACGCCCTCGTGAACAGGATAGCCAACACCATGCAGACCACCCTGTTCGGCACGTCCTCAGGCGGCTTCGGGCTCTACAGCATGGGCATAAAGACCGGCAGCTACCTGGACAAGGGGAAGCTGACCATAGACGAAGACAAGCTCAGGGAGGCCCTCGCCCAGCGCCCCGACGACGTGAAGAACCTGTTCACGAACGCGACGACCGGCATATCGGCCAAGCTCGACAAGGTGCTGGACGACGCGGTAAGGACGAACGCCAAGACGAACGTGCTGACCACCGCGGACGGCATCAGCATACTGGACAAGAACGGCCAGCCCATAGTCACCGAGAGCGGGCGCGGCAGCCTGATACAGATAGCCGGCTACGAGTCCACGCGCTCGGACACGGACAACACGATAACCTCGCAGATAAACAGCTATCTTAAGCGCATAGACAACTACAAGGAACAGCTGACCAAGGAGGAGACCCGGCTCTGGAACAAGTTCTCGGCCATGGAGACGGCGCTCGCCCAGCTGAGCGAGCAAAGCAGCGTGCTGTCGCAGTACCTCGGCACGTCGACCAGCTGATAGCATGGCGACAAAGAATACGACGGTGATTCCCCTACTGAAGGAGCGATCCAAAATGCAGCCAGCAAACCTCTACGCGCAGTACAAAGCGCAGTCGCTTGAGACGCTCACGAACGGCGAGATAATAGTCAAGCTGTTCGAGGAGGCCTCGAAGCAGATCAGCACGGCCATCTTCCTGACGAACCAGGGCGAGGACGTAAAGGCGTACAACTGCATAGCCAAGGCGCAGAAGGTCATCTCGACCCTGGCGCTGTCCCTGGACATGAGCTACGGCATATCGCTGCCCCTAAGCGACCTCTACGACTTCGTGCATACGGAGCTCGGCAAGGCCATAACGTCCAAGGACACCGCGCTCATGAAGTCCATGCTGTCCATGGTGGACGAGCTCAAGGTCACCTTCCGCCAGGCGGAGAGGATGGCAAGGGCGGGCAGGTTCTAGGGGTGGCCGCGACGCTTGGGCCACAGCAGTATGTCGCCCAGAAAAGGGATATACTCACGCGCTGCCTGCGCCTCACCGAGGACATACACAACGCCCTGGGCGGGGACCCCGACGCGCTTGAAGGCCTGATAGATAGGCGCATGGGCGTCATCTCCGAGTTCCAGGCCCTCGAGGGCTCCGTGGACGACGCGCTGCGCGCATCCTGCCCGAAGGGCGAACTCGACAGCCTGGACGGGATGCTGCGGGTCATACTCAGCTTCGACGAGAAGACGGAGGCCACGCTCAGGAAGATGCAGATCGAGACCCTGGAATCCATGAAGTCCAACACGCAGAAACAGAGGTTCACCCAGTACGAGACCGTGACGCGGCCCATGAGCGGGAGGCTCATGGACAAGAAGGAGTAGCCGCGGCGCGCATAAAGAAGCTTACGACACCTATCATAATACTTCTGTCAATAACTGCTTTTCGGCGCGGAACTCCAACATCGCGGCAGCGGAAGGCAGTTATTGATTTTCACGGCCCCCGTCTCCGCCCAGCCTTTTCAGCAGCTGCTCCAGCTCGTCCCCGACGGCCCCCTTCACGGGCTTTATCGCCGCCGATATCTGGCAGGGGAAATTGCTCTTTATGTAGCCGTCGCCGCGCAGCAGCCGGGCCAGCTTTTCGAGGGCGCGCTTCCCGCCGCGAGGCTTTGTCTCCGGGAACAGCAGGGCCAGCGCGAGGTCGGAGCAGCGGCCGAGCACGTCCGTCTTCCTTATGTGGCCCGCGAGGAAATCCGACACATAGGCCATGTTGCGCTCGAGGCTTTCCTCGCCGTGCAGGGTGCCGTCCTCCGGCAGCCGGGGCGAGAAGGCTATCACGCCCAGGCAGAAGGGGCGGCCGTAACGCCGGCTGCGATCCGACTCCCTTTCGGCCTCCTCCACCCAGCCCTCGCGCGCGAGGACGCCCGTGCCGGCGTCTATCTTGTTGACGGCCCTGACCAGGGCCTCGTCGATGTCGTTCTTGGCCATCATGCGCGCGAGCCGGCCGAACTTCTCCGTTATGGGCTTAAGGTCGCGGTTGCCCAGGCAGACGCGCAGGGCGCCGCCGTCCATGGCGACGTATTTGTGGCTGCTGCTCTCGGCTATCTGCCCGGTCACGAGCTGCAGCTCCGTTACCCTGACTATGAAGTGGAATATCTGGCTGTACACCCTGTCGCCGTAGCGGCAGTCGCCGTAGCGCCGGAAATAGCTTATATGGTAGTTCCCGAGGCGGTAGACGGCGTGTACCGCCCGCTTCCATTCAAGGAAGTCCTGGAAGCCCACCTTTTCGCGGTCGTCCGCGGTCAGCCTTTCGTAGGCCTCGCCCCATTTCTCGTTCAGCGTCTCCCTGAAGAAGGAGTCCAGGGTCTCGAAGGCGCGGTAGGCCTCCTTGCCCTCGGCGGCGCGGGTCCGGCCGCCCCCCCACTCGGGAAGCGTCTTCCAGGCGTTCTTCTGCATCCATTGCCTGTGGTACTCCTTGCGCGACGCCTCGTTCCCCACGGCCTGGTAGGCGATGTTTATCTCCTTCATGCGCTCCGCCGCCGCCGGCGCGCGGTTGAGATCCGGATGGTACATCTTCGACAGGCATCTGTAGGCGGCGTCGATCACGTCCTTTTCCGCGTCATGGTGTACCTGGAGTATGTTGTAGTAGTCGGCGGAGGTCTGGTTCAGCATCCGAGGTATTCCTCAAGCGTCCTGTATTCAAGCGGCGCCCCGATCCTTTTCATCCTGACCGCCTCCAGGAATATCTTCGCCGTGTCCATGCAGGTCAGCACGGGCAGATCGCGCTCTATGGCCTTCCTGCGCAGATCGAACGAGTCGCTGCCGGGCTTGTTCGCCACCTCCGGCACGTTTATGACGCCGTTTATCCCCTCGCCTATCTCCCTCAGCGCCTCGTCGAAGCCGAGCGTCACGGCGTCTATGCCCTGCTCGCGCATGAAGCGCGACGTGCCCTCCGAGGCGTAGAGCCTGAAGCCCTCGCCCACGTACTGCCGCAGCACCTCGGCCGCGGCGGCCGTCCTGTCCGGCCCGCGCAGCCCCACGTAGAAGCCGCCCGACCCCGGTATCCTCGTGCCGGCCGCGAGGAAGGCCTTGTATACGGCCCTGCTGAAATCCAGATCCATGCCGAGGACCTCGCCCGTGGATCGCATCTCCGGGCCGAGCGCCACATCGACGTCGGTCAGCTTCGCGCCCGAGAACACCGGCGCCTTGACCGCGCACAGGCCCTTTTTCGCGTAGAGCCCGGTCCCAAAGCCCGAATCGCGCAGCCTGCCGCCCAGCATGGCCGAAATCGCCAGCTTGACCATGGGCACGCCCGTGACCTTGCTGAGTATCGGCACCGTGCGCGAGGCGCGGGGGTTTACCTCTATGACGTAGAGCCTGCCTCCGTCCCAGGCGTACTGCACGTTGACCAGGCCCACGACCTCAAGCTCGCGCACTATCCTGCGCGTGTATTCCACCAGAAGCGCCTCGGCCTCGGCGGGTATCGTGTGCGGCGGGTACACGGATATGCTGTCCCCCGAATGGACGCCCGTCCTCTCCACATGCTCCATGAGCCCCGGCACGAGTATGTCCTCGCCGTCGGCCACGGCGTCCACGTCTATCTCCCTGCCCTCGATGTACTGGTCTATCAGGACGGGGCGCTCGACCGACAGGGACACGGCCTCCTCCATGTACTTGCGCAGCTCCGCGTCGCTGTAGACCACCTGCATGGCCCTGCCGCCTATGACGTAGGACGGCCTGACGACGAGGGGGTAGCCCAGCTTCTCGACGACCTCGAAGGCATGGGCCGCGTCCGTGACGGAAAAGCCGGCCGGCGTGGGTATGCCCATCTCGCCCAGCAGCAGCCGGAGCTTTTCGCGATCCTCGGCCAGGTCTATGGCCTTGAACTTCGTGCCCAGTATGCGTATGCCGCGCTTGGACAGGTTCTCCGCTATGTTCAGCGAGGTCTGCCCGCCGAGCTGCAGCACGACGCCCACCGGCCTTTCCTTCTTTATGACGTTCATCACGTCGTCCGTGTGCAGCGCCTCGAAGTAGAGCTTGTCCGAGGTGTCGAAGTCCGTGCTGACGGTCTCGGGGTTGTTGTTTATGATTATGGCCTCGTAGCCGAGGTCCTTTATGGCCCACACCCCCTGGACGCAGCAGTAGTCGAACTCTATGCCCTGCCCTATGCGTATGGGGCCGGAGCCCACGACGAGTATCTTGTCGCGCTTCGATATGCGGCTCTCGTCCTCGGTGTCGAAGCAGGAGTAGAAATAGGGCGTGACCGCCTCGAACTCCCCGCCGCAGGTGTCCACCAGCTTGTACACGGGGAAAATGTCGTTGTACACGCGTATGTCCTGAAGGACCTCGCGCTTTACGCCCGAGAGCGCCAGTATCTCGTTGTCGGTGAAGCCCATCTCCTCCGCCTCGCGCAGCAGCCCGCTGTCGAGCTCGTTTTCGCGCAGCGCCCTCTCCATCCTGACTATGTTGTCCAGCTTGTTCAGGAACCACGGGTCTATCAGCGTCCTCTCGTGCAGCCCCTCCACGCTGGCCCCCCTGCGGAGGGCCTCTGTCACGGCGAAAAGCCGCTCGTCGTCGCAGGCGTCTATCTTATCGGCGAGCCCCGCGTCGTCGAGGCCGCATATGGACGGGACGCGAAGGCTGTCCAGCCTGACCTCGAGCGAGGTCACGGCCTTAAGCAGGGCGTTCTCGAAGGTCCTGGATATGGACATGACCTCGCCCGTCGCCTTCATCTGGGTCCCCAGGCGCCTGGAGGCGGTGTTGAACTTATCGAAGGGCCATTTGGGGAACTTGACCACCACGTAGTCCAGGGTGGGCTCGAAGCAGGCGCTGGTCTTCTGGGTGACGTAGTTCTTCAGCTCGTCCAGGCTGTAGCCGAGCGCGATCTTGGCCGCTATCTTGGCTATGGGGTAGCCCGCCGCCTTGGAGGCGAGGGCCGACGAGCGGCTTACCCTCGGGTTCACCTCTATCACCACGTACTCGCTGGTAAGGGGGTCCAGCGCGAACTGTATGTTGCAGCCGCCCTCTATCCTGAGGCTGCGTATGATCTTCAGGGAGGCGTCGCGCAGCATCTGGTACTCCTCGTCGCGCAGGGTCTGTATGGGCGCGACGACTATGCTGTCGCCGGTGTGGACGCCGACGGGATCGAAGTTCTCCATGCCGCAGACGATGATGCAGTTGTCCTTGGCGTCGCGTATGACCTCGTACTCTATCTCCTTCCAGCCCGCCACGGAGCGCTCCAGGAGTATCTGGCCTATGGCGCTGTTCTCCATGCCGCGCCTCGCCAGAAGCTCGAGCTCGGCGTCGCAGGAGGCTATCCCCCCGCCCGTGCCGCCCAGCGTGTAGGCCGGCCTTATTATGACGGGGTAGCCAGCCTCGCCTATGAAGGCCATGCACTGCTCCATGTTTACCGCGACGGCGCTCCTGGGTATGGGCTCGCCGATATCGAGCATCAGCTCCCTGAACGCCTCCCTGTCCTCGGCCCGCCTTATGCTGTCCCTGTTCACGCCGAGGAGCCTTACGCCGAGGCGGCCGAGCACGCCGGCTTCCTCGAGCGCCATGGACAGGTTCAGCCCGGTCTGCCCGCCGAAGCCCGCCAGTATGCCGTCGGGCCGCTCGCGCTCCAGTATGCACTCCAGCGCCTCCGGCGTCAGCGGCTCCATGTAGACCTTGTCGGCTATGCCCTGATCGGTCATTATCGTGGCGGGGTTGCTGTTCACGAGTATGGTCTCTATGCCTTCCTCGCGTATGGCCTTGCAGGCCTGCGTGCCGGCATAGTCAAACTCGGCGGCCTGCCCTATTATTATCGGGCCGGAGCCTATGATGAGTATTTTTTTCAGCTCTTTATTGATTGCCATAATAGTAGTCGCCACTCGGCGTCCACGCCATTTTTGCCCATCTCGGAACCTGGCCCCGGATTCCGAATCCTCACGTAGCTTCGTCAGTACGCTCCGGTTCAAAATCCGTGTCCAGAACCCGATCTGAACAAAACTGACGCGGATGCCGAGTGCCCTTGATTTAACGTAGTCGCCACTCGGCGTCCGCCCGAACGCATCGACGGCGGATAGGTTCAGCCTTCCATCATCCGTATGAAGCGGTCGAACAGATAGCCGGAATCGTTGGGGCCGGGCGAGGCCTCGGGATGGAACTGCACCGAGAACGCGGGCAGGCTCCTGTGGCGCAGGCCCTCCACCGTCCCGTCGTTCAGGTTCCTGTGCGTGACGTCCAGGCCGCAGGCGAGCGCGCTTTGCTCGTCCACCGCGAAGCCGTGGTTCTGCGAGGTTATGGCCGAGCGGCCCGTGTCGCTGTCGAAGACGCCATGGTTGCCGCCCCTATGCCCGTACTTAAGCTTGTACGTGCGCCCGCCCAGCGCCAAGGCCAGCAGCTGATGCCCCAGGCATATGCCGAATATGGGCGCACGGCCCAGAAGCCCGCGCACGGCCTCCACCCCTTCCACCGCGGCCGCCGGGTCGCCCGGCCCGTTGGACAGGAATATGCCGTCGGGGGCGCAGGACATTATCTCGTCCGCGGTGGAGCCGTAGGGAAAGACGTGCAGCTCGCAGCCCTTGGCCGACAGGGCCTTTGTTATGCTGGCCTTGATGCCGAAGTCCAGCGCCGCCACGCGGAAGCGCGGGCGCCCGTCCGCCGCGTCCACCCGCGTGCGCTCCGACGCGCCGGCCTCGCGCATCCAGTCCTGCCTGAGCGACGCGCCCTCGCACAGGCCCCTCGCCTCGCCGGGGCCCACGCCCTCCGTGCTTATCACGCACTTCACCGTGCCTTCGTCGCGTATCTTCTTCGTGATCATGCGCGTGTCCACCCCGCACACGCCCGGCACGCCCTGCCCCTCCAGCCAGTCCGCCACCGTCATGACGCTCCTGTTGTTCGAGGGGTGGCGGGACACGTCCCTGGCGACAAGCCCGAAGGCATGTATGCGCGAGGACTCGCAGTCGGTCCTGTTGATCCCGTAGTTGCCGATGAGCGGATAGGTCATGTTTATTATCTGGCCCTTGTAGGAAGGGTCTGTCAGTATCTTCTGGTAGCCCGTCATCGACGTGTTGAAGACGAGCTCGCCCACGGCCGTGGCCCTTGCGCCTATGCCCTTGCCGTGGAAGGCGGTCCCGTCCTCGAGGTACAGAAGCCCCTTCATATAAGCGGCTTCCTTCTGTTTAGGTTGTGGTTCTCCATGGCGTCTATGGAGTTGAGGGCCTTCCCCGTCCCTATGGCGACGCAGGACTTGGGGTCGTCCGCTATCCTCACGTCTATGCCCGTGCGCTTGCTTATCCTCTTGTCTATCCCGTTCAGCAGGGCGCCGCCGCCGGTTATGACTATGCCGCTGTTGCTGATGTCGGCGGCAAGCTCGGGGGGTGTCTTCTCCAGCACGGAATGGACCGTCTCGCATATCGTCTGCAGGGGCTCGTCGAGCGCCTCTAGCATCTCGGCGGAGCTGACCTCGACGGACTTGGGAAGCCCCGTCACCAGGTCGCGGCCCCTGCATTCCATGATCTCGGGCTTCTCCATGGCGAACGCCGTGCCTATCTTCATCTTCATCTCCTCGGCCGTGCGCTCGCCTATGTACAGCTTGTGCTCCTTGCGCATGTACTTTATTATCGCCTCGTCGAACTTGTCGCCCGCCACCTTGACGGACATGCTCGTGACGATGCCGCCCAGGGATATGACCGCGACGTCCGTCGTGCCGCCGCCTATGTCTATGACCATGATGCCGTCGGGCTTGGTTATGTCGAGGCCCGCGCCTATGGCCGCCGCCACGGGCTCCTCCATGAGGTAGACGGACTTGCCGCCCGCCTGCGTGGCGGCCTCGCTGACCGCCCGCTTCTCGACCTCCGTCACGCCGCTCGGCACGCAGACCATGATCTTAGGCTTGAAAAACCGGCTGCTCCCGCAGGTCTTCCGTATGAAGTACTTGAGCATGCGCTCGGTTATGTCGTAGTCCGATATGACGCCGTCCTTCAGCGGGCGCACGGCCACTATGTTCGCCGGGGTGCGCCCGAGCATCTGCCGGGCCTCCTCGCCGACGGCCATTATGCTGTTGCTGTCCCTGTTTATGGCCACTACCGACGGTTCATTGAGCACAACGCCCTTGCCTTTTATATAAACCAGGACATTGGCGGTTCCAAGGTCTATGCCGACCTCACCTGACAATGCCAAAACCATCATCTCCTTTCAGCTTGTCGTCCAGACCATTATACAGCCTGACGAAGATTATTTCAAGCCGCATGGAAACTCTTTTCCTTTGACGGCGCAACTCTTGGCATCCCCAAGCACGCGATCCAGGATGTCGAGGCCCTCCCCTATCTCGTCCTCGTTTATCACGAGCGGCGGCAGCAGGCGCAGCCTTTCCTTGGCGGTCAGCAGCAGAAGCCCCTCGCGGGCGCAGGCGGCCGCTATCTCCTTGGCGTCGAGGCCCTCGGCGAGCCCGGCGCCCAGCATAAGGCCCAGGCCGCTGACGTCGGTCACGCCGGGCATGGCGGCGAGGCGCCCGGATATGAGCGCGGACTTGTCCCTCACCCGCCCCAGAAAGGCGTCGTCTATGCGATCCAGGACGACGAGGCCGCCGGCGCAGGCCACGGGGTTGCCGCCGAAGGTGGAGCCGTGATCCCCTGGGCCGAACACGCCCTCGCACTTCTCGCCGAACAGCGCCGCGCCTATCGGGATGCCTCCCCCGAGGGCCTTGGCCGCAGTTACGATGTCGGGCCGCAGGCCGAAATGCTCGTAGGAGAAGAAGCGCCCCGTCCTGCCTATGCCGCTCTGGATCTCGTCCGCTATGAGCAGTATGTCCCTTTCGGCGCAGATCTCGGCTATCGCGTCGGCGAAGCCGGCCGAAATCGGCACGACGCCGCCCTCCCCCTGCACCGTCTCGATCATTATGGCGCAGCTGCGCTCCGAGACGAGCTCCCGGAGCCCCTGCGCGTCATCCGCTGGCGCGTAGCGGAAGCCGTCCAGAAAGGGGCCGAAAAATCTGTGGAAGCCCTCCTGGCCTGTGGCCGTTATGGCCGCCATGGTCCTGCCGTGGAAGGAGTTTTCAAGGCTTATTATCTCGAAGCGCCCCTCCCCGTGCCTATCGAAGCTGTATTTGCGGGCCGCCTTTATCGCGGCCTCGTTCGCCTCCGCGCCGGAGTTGCAGAAAAACGCCTTCTTAAGCCCCGCCCTCTCGGTCAGGGCCGCCGCCAGCCTTGCGCAGGGCTCTGTGTAGTACAGATTGGAGCTGTGCTGCAGCAGGGCCGCCTGCCCCGCGACGGCCCTGACCCACTCGGGATCGCAGTAGCCGAGCGCGTTCACGCCTATGCCGGAGCCGAAGTCCACGTAGCGCCTGCCGTCCAGCGACCAGCATACGGCCCCCCTGCCCCGCTCCAGGCTTACGTCGCTGCGGGCGTAGCTCCCCGCTATCCTGGCGCTGTCCAGCTCTTTCAGTCCCTCATGGTCCATTTTCCCTGCCTCACCTGATGAGCGTTCCCGCGCCGCTGTCCGAAAACAGTTCCAGCAGTATGGAATGCTCCGCCCTGCCGTCTATTATGACGGCCTCCTTAAGCCCCTCCCCTATGGCCTTGACGCAGCTGTCTATCTTGGGTATCATGCCCCCCGATATGACGCCGCGCGCCACGAGGGCGGGCACCTCTCCGACGCCTATCTCGCCTATGAGCGAGCCCTCGTCGCCCAGGTCCGCCAGCACGCCCGCCACGTCCGTCATCGATATGAGCTTTTCGGCGCCGAGCGTGGCCGCTATGGCCGCTGCGGCCGTGTCCGCGTTTATGTTGTACACCTGGCCGGCCTCGTCAACGCCTATGGTGGCTATGACGGGTATGAAGCCGTGCTCCAGCGCCATGCCCACGGGGGCGGGGTCTATCCCCGTTATCTCGCCCACAAGCCCAAGGTCCCTCTCGCCCCGCAGCCTGCGCGCCCTTATCATGCCGCCGTCGACGCCGCAGATGCCCACGGCCTTGCCGCCGCAGGCGTGTATGAGGGACACGAGGCTCTTGTTGACCTTGCCCGCAAGCACCATGGCGACGACCTCGGCCGTGCCCTCGTCCGTGTAGCGAAGGCCGTCCACAAAGGTTGACTCCTTGCCCAGCCGCTCCAGCATGGAGCTGATCTCCGGCCCGCCGCCATGCACGAGCACGGCCTTTATGCCCACTATCGAAAGCAGCACCATGTCGCGCATGACGGTGCGCTTGAACGCCTCGTCCACCATGGCGCTGCCGCCGTACTTCACCACAACGGTCTTGCCCGAATATTTCTGTATGTACGGCAGCGCCTCCGTAAGGACGCCCGCCCAGCCCGATTTTTCCATGGCAGCTTCCCTCAATCAGCCCAAGGCTTCACAAGGCTTCAATCGAAACCATTGAAACCATCCCTAAGTCCTGTAGCGGCCGTTGATCCGCACGTAGTCATAGGTGAGATCGCAGCCGTAGGCTATGGCGTCCTCGTCGCCCTGGTTCAGCCCTATCAGGAGCCGTATCTCGCTCTCCGAGAGTATGTCCTTGGCCAGGCCCTCGTCGAAGTCGCAGGCCAGCGAATGCCTGCACACCTCTATGTTGCCCCTGACGGAGGAGAGGACTATGTCCACGTCGTCCACGCTGAAGTCGGCGTCGGAATAGCCTATGGCGCACAGGACCCGCCCCCAGTTGGCGTCCTCGCCGAACATGGCGGCCTTGACCAGCTCGGACTGTATCACGCTCTTGGATACCTTTCTCGCGATGTCCCTGTCCGGCGCCCCCGAGACTATGCACTCCAGCAGCTTCGACGCGCCCTCGCCGTCCCTGGCGATCTCGCGGCTCAGGTGCGATCCCACGGCGTGGAGGGCCTGGCAGAACCGGTCGAAGTCCTTGCCCTCGCCCCTTATCTCGCTGTTCCCCGCCATGCCGTTCGCCAGGACGGCCACGGTGTCGTTGGTGGACGTGTCGCCGTCTATGCTTATCTGGTTGAAGGTGTCCAGGACGACGGAGTCGAGGGCCTTCTGGAGCATTTCGGGCGCTATGGCCACGTCGGTGCATATGAAGCACAGCATGGTCGCCATGTTCGGGTTTATCATGCCGCTGCCCTTGGCTATGCCGCCCATCAGGCATTCCTTGTTGCCTATCACGAATGACACGGCCGTCTCCTTTATGGCTGTGTCCGTCGTGGTTATCGCGTTTGCGGCGTCCCTGGACCCGTCATAGGAAAGCTTCCTGACGGCCTTGGGTATGCCGGTCTCGAAGGGCTCCAGGTACATGGGCTCGCCTATGACCCCGGTGGAGCAGACTATCACGTCGCTCTCGTCTATGCCCAGGGCCTCCGCCGTGAGCCTGCAGGCCCCGTTCGCGATCTCCATTCCGTTCGGCGCGCAGGTGTTGGCGTTGCCGCTGTTGCAGACTATGGCCGCCGCCCTGCCGTCCCTCAGGTGCTCGACGTTCACGCGTATGGGCGCGCTCTTGACCTTGTTGCGCGTGTAGACGGCCGCGGCGCTGCACACGGCGTCGCTGACGATGAGCGCCAGGTCCTTCTTGCGCTTGTTCCTGCGGAAGCCCACATGGACCCCCGACGCCCTGAAACCCTTGGGGGCGCAGAGGCCCCTGTCCGCCTTCTCTATATACATGCCATATGCCCTCGCTCTGAAAACCGCCGCTCGGCGCCCGCGCCGTTTCTGCCGATCCCAAAACCCGCGGGGCGCCCGTCCCGATCCGTCCATGCCGCAAGGCCCCCTGTCTCCGGCAGGCCCAGCATTATGTTCATGCACTGCAGGGCCGCGCCCGAGGCGCCCTTGCCCAGATTGTCGAACCTCGCCGCCAGCACGGGGCGATCCTCGGAGCCGCAGAACAGCAGCTCGAGGCCGTCGCTGCCGGCCATGGCGCCGGCGTCGAGGAAGCCGTCCGCGGACTCCAGGCCTGGCGCCACCGTTCTTATAAGGGGCTGCCCCGCGTAGTATTCCGAAAAAGCCTCGTACAGGCCGCGCGGCCCGAGCCTTATCCTGAGAAGCCCGGCGTGCAGCGGCAGGGTCACGAGCATGCCGCTGTAGTAGTCCGCCACGATGGGGCTGAACAGTATCGGCGCGGCCGCCCCCGACACGGCCTGCATCTCGGGTATGTGCTTGTGGCCCTGCCCCAGGGCGTAGTGCCTGGGCGCGCGCGGCCCGGCCTTGGCGTAGTCCGCTATCATGCCCTTGCCGCCGCCGCTGAAGCCCGTGACCGAGTGGCAGGCGAAGGGGTAGCCGCTGTCCGCTATGCCGAGGCGGATGAGGGGCGCCGCCATGAGTATGAAGCCCGTGGCGTGGCAGCCCGGCACGGAGACCCTGTCCGCCCCGCGTATCAGCTCCCGGCGCCCCGGCTCGAGCTCGGGCAGGCCGTACACCCAGCCCGGCGCCGTCCGGAAGGCCGTGGACGCGTCTATCACGCGCCGCCGCCCGCAGGCGCCCTCCGCCGCCCCGACTATCTCCCTGGAAGCCTCGTCCGGCAGGCACAGGACGCTTATGTCCGCCTCCGCCATGAGCCCCAGGCGGACGCCCAGGTCCTTCCTCTCGTCCGGGGCCGCCTCCAGAAGCCTTATGCCCTCCCTGCCCGCGAGCCGTTCGCGCAGCCTGAGACCCGTCGTCCCCTCGCCGCCGTCTATGAATATTTTATGAATATTATGCGCCATGGGCCGCGCCGCCCTCCCCCCGCCCTGCGGTTTCTTCGTTTTTCAAATGGGGAACCTTCCGAATAATAAACATTATACGCGAATAAACCGGCTTGTCAAGGGCAAGGGATGAATATTTGATCGTACAGGGCAATTTGAATATTTATGCGGACGGGCAAAACGGCATAAATATCCCGCTTCGCGTCGCATTTATGCTATAATAACCGCAAAAGGCGCGGTTATTATACGGATTGAAGTGCCGTGCGATTTTTTCGCCTTCGGCGAAAACGCACATGGCGGATATCATAAACGCTTCGCTTCGCTCCGCGTTTATGCTATAATACCCCTATATCGCTATATCGCAGTTATCGCATCCGTATTCGCGCAAGGAGGGAACCCATGAAGATCACCGCCGCAATAACGCACAGAAAGGGCGAGATTTCCATCGAGGAAGCGGAACTCGCAGCCCCAAAGGCGTCAGAGGCCCTTGTCAGGATACTGGCCTGCGGGGTATGCCACACCGACGCCGCAGGCATGGAACAGCTGATACCCGTCGCCCTGCCCGCCGTGTTCGGGCACGAGGGCGTTGGGACGGTCGAGGCCGTCGGCAGCGACGTGACGGGGCTTGAGCCCGGCGACCGCGTCGTCCTGACCTTCCCCTCGTGCGGGCGCTGCGGCTACTGCGCGAGCGGGCATCCCTACGCCTGCGACAGCCTCAACCGGCTGTTCTTCGACGGCGCCTACGGCGACGGCACGAAGCGCATATCCCAGAACGGCACGGCCGTGTCGTCCTTCTTCTGCCAGGGCGCGTTCGCGGACTACGCGATAGTGGACGCCAGGAACGCCGTGAAGGTGGACGGCGTGCCCGACGGGCAGCTGGCCTATCTCTGCTCCCTAGGCTGCGGGGCGCAGACGGGGGCGGGCGCGGTGCTGAACCGCCTGAAGCCGGAGCCGGGGAGCTCGCTCGCGGTCTTCGGCTGCGGCGGGGTCGGCATGAGCGCCGTAATGGCTGCCGCCATAGCGGGCTGCGCGAAGATAATAGCCGTGGACGTGGTGCCGTCCAGGCTGGAGCTCGCGCTCGAGCTGGGGGCCACCCACGCCGTAAACGCGAAAAGCGTCGGCGACGTGGTCGCGGAGATCAAGGCCATCACGGGCGGGGGCGCGAACTACAGCGTGGAGTCGTCGGGCAGGCCCGCCCTCACGCTGCAGGCGCTCGCCTGCCTCAGAAGGCTAGGCGCCGCCGTCGTCATAAGCGTCACGGGGCCGGCCGAGGTGTCCGTGCCGCTCGAGGCCTATCTCATGAACCCGAGCGTGACGCTTTCGGGGCTCACGGAAGGCGGCTCAAACCCCCAGGTGTTCATACCGAAGCTCGTGGAGTATTTCAGGGCCGGCCGCCTGCCCGTGGACCGCCTGGTCAGGCTCTACGACTTCAAGGACATAAAGAAGGCCTTCGAGGACTCGCACAGCGGGGCCGCCATCAAGCCCGTGCTTACGATGTGACGCGCCGGAACCAGGTTCCGAGACGGGCAAAACTGGCGTGGATGTCAGGCCACTTAGGAACTGTCGAAAAATAAAGTGTACAGTTGGCGCAGCAATTTTGTGTCCCGGCAAGGCGCCGGGTTCCGCGAATACTTGTAGTATTCAAGGGTTCCGGCAACGCAGCCGGGGCG
>JAISXZ010000228.1 GCA_031270275.1 Eubacteriales Family XIII. Incertae Sedis bacterium
TTTTTTCGTCAGGCAAGGCGCAAAACGTAGGCGAACCCGAAGGTTCGGCGAGGCTTTGCAACGCAGCCTGGCGGAAAAAAGATCGGCGTTTATAAAGTTTTAGGTGACGCAGGACACTAACCCCGGCCGCAGATCGCGCCGTAGCCGCAGTATCTGCACGCGTCGAGGTTCCCCGCCCCCCTGGGCTCCGCGTCTATGACGCCCCCCGCGAGGTTCTCGCACAGCTCGCTCACCCTGCGCCCCACCGCCGCGCGCAGCTCCGCGAACGCGGCTTCGTCCAGCAGCCTCTGCGAGGCCGGGCTCGAGCTTAGGATGCGCAGCCCGCCCGTCCCGGCGTCCGCCGTCGCCCGCACCTGCATTATGTCGGATACGCCCCTCGCGCCGTAATGCCCGCCCTCCAGGCTGTCGCCCGCTATCGCCTTGAGCGCGTCCTGGTCGTCCACCGCCACGCCGTCTAGGCGGAAGCTCCTGCGCCTTTCCCTTTCGAGGCGCCCGCCGGCCGCGCCGGGATCATCCCCGTCCCAGGCGCTGCAGTCGAAGCGCGGCTCGGATATCCTGAAATAGAACGCGCCCGCCGGCTTAAGGGCATCGCCGCCCCCCGTCGCCGCGTCTAGGTAGAGCATGAGCTGCAGCTTCCAGCCCTCCTTGGCCTCCTCCGCGCTGAAGCTGTCCCCGCCGGTCTTGTAGTCTATTATCTTGACGCGCCCGCCGCGTATGACGTCGACGCGGTCTATCTGCCCCTCTATCCTGATCTCCTGGCCGTCCGCGGTTATGCGGCGTATGGCCGGGAAGAACTGCCCGTCCCCGAAGCGCTCCTCGAAGCGCATGGCCTCGACGGCGCCCGCCTTCACCTGTTCCGCCGCCGTCCAGGCCGCGATCTTGGCAAGCCGGCATATCCGCCCGGCGCGGTAGAGCTCCGGCCCGCCCTGCCCGAATATGTCCGCGAAGGCGCCGCCGCCGTCCGGCTCCAGCAGGCCGAGGAATATGCCGTCCACGATCCTGTCGCAGTCCTCGCGCGCAAGCCGCATCCATCCCGAGCCCTCGTCGCAGGGCCTTGCCCCGCCCTCCGTCAGAATCTTGGAAAAATCCAGCATCGCCCTGTGGAGTATGTCGCCGCGCTCCCTGGCGCCCGCCTCGGACGCCCGCCTCTCCTTGGGCCGCAGCCCGTAGGCGACGAAGTGCGAGAAGGGGCAGCGCGCGTAGCGCTCCAGCCCGGACGGGCTCAGGCGTATGGCCCCCCCCTCGGCCCCGTAGAGCCTGCCGACGTATTCCCGCGCTATGGCGTCCCGCCTGTCCGAGAACGCCAAAGCCCTGTCCACGGGCTCCAGCATGCCGGGCGCGTTGGCGCGGAACCAGCCTTCCACCTGACGCCAGGGCCCCGGTGCCGGCCTGCCGTCGGCGGCGCCGCGCAGCGCGGAGGCAAGATGGGCGAGCGTGCTTTCCTTGGTCCCCACCAGCCCCATGCCGCCGCCGGCGCTGCGGACATCCTTTTCGACGGGGTTTTGGGGAAATATGCGCGCAAGCTTCCCGAACACCGTCGATGGCCTCAGCTCGCCCCCGTCCGGGCCGGACACGGAATGGCTGACCCATAGCCTCTGCTCCGCCCTCGACAGGTTCCTGTATATGGCCAGCCTTTCCTCCTCGGCCACCAGGGCGTCCAGCTTGCCTATCTCGTGCCCTGACCGAAACATCAGGGCCTTTTCCTCGTCGCTGAAGAAGCCCTCGCGGGAGGCTGCCGCGGGAAGCTCGCCGTCGTTTGCCCCCAGCACAAAGAGGGCCCGGACGCTTCCGGGCCTCGTTCTCCGCATGGTCCCTACCATCAGCTGGTCCGTGTTTGTGGGCAGGAGGCCGATCTCGATGGTCTCCAGGCCGGCGGAGAGCAGGGCGGCATAGTCCGACCGCGACAGCGGCTCGTCCCCGAGTATGGCCTCCATCTGGTCGAAGACGCCTATCACCTGGCTCCAGACCTGCGAGAGCTCGTCCGCGTAGGCGTGGCGGCCCTCCTCGCGGAGCCTCCCCACATGCCCGGCCAGCCTCTCGGGAAGGCGGGCCTCGTCGCGCAGGAACAGATAGAGGGCCCTGGTCCTGCCCACGAGCCCCCGCTCGCCGCCGACAGCCTCCGAGAATTTCGCTATATGCCCGGCGATGAGGCTTCTCGCCTCGTTCAGGAGCTCCAGCCTGCGTGCGGCCTCCGCGCCGTCCCTCTCGTAGGGGCCCGGACGGCTGAAAGGCCGCGTCCAAGCCCCCTTACCGCGCAGCCTGCGCTCGAAGGCGTATTCGTCCAGCATCTCGCACTGCTCGTGGCTGACCGGCGACATGCCCGTCTTCATCAGGCGGACGATGTCGTCCGTCCGCCATCCCTCGGCCACCGCGTCCATGAGCGCCGTTATGTACTCCAGCACGGGGTTGTGCATCAGCGGCCTTCGCCTGTCCATGAAGACGGGCAGGCCGTACTCGGAGAAGACCCGCCTTATGATCGCCCCCCTGGCCTCCATGTCGTTGCATATGACCAGGATGTCGCGGAAGCGGAAGCCCTCGTCGCGCACGAGCCGCAGGATCGCGATGGCCGCGCTTTCGGCCTCCGCGTAGGGGCTGGCGGCGGCAAGCAGGGTCAGGTCGTCTGCCCGGCCGCCGCCGTAGGCCGCGTAGGGGTAGCTGAACAGCTCGCTTTCTATGTGGGCGGCCGCGGGCGATCTGGCCGCGCCCGCCGGGGCGTCGACGCCAAGCACGCGGCAGCCCCTGCCGAGCCCCCGCGCCTTCTCGCGCAGATCCCTGACGAGCCGGCCCGTTATGCGGAATACGTCCTTGTCACGGCCCCCCTCGCGGCCCCCGTCCGGGCCCTCCGCCGTGACGGCCACGCTCACGGACCGCGCCTGGCCCAGCAGGCCCCCTACTATGTCGATGTCCTTGGGGCTCAGGCAGTCGAAGCCGTAGACCCATATCTCGCTGCGCCGGATGGCCTCTGAATCCTGTATCCTCGAGATGAACAGGCCAAGATGGTCCTCGGCGTCCAAGTAGCCCTCGCGCGTGAGGGCCTCGTAGGCCTCGTATATCCTCAGCGCGTCCGCGAGCTTGCGCTTCATTATGGGCTGCTTCGCCTCGCCGAGCAGGGCCCGCAGATCGTCGGGCGATACGTTGTGCAGCTTCATCTCGGAGATCAGCTCGTTCGCCATCTCGACGAAGCCCTTGCGGCCGCAGGAGTCGGAGAACGCCTCGAGCTGCGGCC
Organism: Eubacteriales Family XIII. Incertae Sedis bacterium; assembly: GCA_031270275.1. GTDB lineage: Bacteria > Bacillota > Clostridia > Peptostreptococcales > Anaerovoracaceae > JAISXZ01. The sequence continues at coordinate 3,227 of JAISXZ010000228.1, forward strand.
CCAGCCTGCGCAGGACGAGGGAAAGCAGCATATGCCGCCCGTTTCTGCTCACGGGGATCCGCCTGTCCCCGCCGGTCTCGTCCAGGACTTTTTTCATGAGGCGCGAGAAGGTCACTATCTCGAGCTCCATGAAGCCCCCGAGCCTAAGATAGGCGAAGGCGTCGCGCTCCGCCTGCAGCGTGAACTGGTCCGGCACTATCAGCAGTATCCTGCCCCGCGCGTCGCCCGCAAGCCGCAGCGCGTCCAGGCTCTCGCCGATGCGGGCGAACATGAAGGCCTCCCTGTCCGCGCTCTCCCGGCCGCAGCAGATCGTGAGCGGCGCGTCACTCATAGCCGGAGGGGTTCCTTTCCTGCCAGTTCCACGCGTCCTTGCACATCTCGTCGAGCCCGTATTCCGCCTTCCACCCAAGCTCGGCCGTGGCCTTCGAGGGGTCGGCGAAGCAGCTCGCGATGTCGCCGGGCCGCCGCCCGACGACGCGGTAGGGGATCTCCCTGCCGCAGGCCCTCGAAAAGGCGCCTATGACGTCCAAAACGCTGTAGCCTATCCCCGTACCCAGGTTGTACACGAGGCAGCCGTCCCGGACGCCCATCCTCCTGTCGTCGAGCTTGCGGAGCGCGGCGACATGGCCCTGGGCCAGATCCATCACGTGGATGTAGTCGCGCACCCCCGTGCCGTCCTTCGTCGGGTAGTCGTTCCCGTACACGC
>JAISXZ010000229.1 GCA_031270275.1 Eubacteriales Family XIII. Incertae Sedis bacterium
GCGGGGGCGCGGCCCCCTTTCCCGCACACACGCCTCTGAGCGGGGGCGCGGCCCCCTTTCCCGCACACACGCCTCTGAACGGTAACATTTACCGCTACTTGTTCTCGTCATACTTGAGCACGGCGGTAAAAGCCTCCTGCGGCACCTCCACCGAGCCGAACTGCCGCATGCGCTTCTTGCCCTCCTTCTGCTTTTCGAGCAGCTTTTTCTTCCTGCTGATGTCCCCGCCGTAGCACTTTGCCGTAACATCCTTGCGGTAGGCGCCTACGGTCTCGCGCGCTATCACCTTCTGCCCTATGGCGGCCTGTATGGGCACCTCGAACTGGTGCCTCGGTATTATCTCCTTCAGCTTCTCGCAGACGAAGCGCCCCCTCGCGTAGGCCTTCGACTCGTGGACCATCATGGAAAAGGCGTCCACCAGGTCCCTGTTAAGCAGTATGTCCATCTTCACTATGCCCGATTTCTCGTAGCGTATGAACTCGTAGTCCAGGGAGCCGTAGCCGCGCGTCCGGGACTTAAGGGCGTCGAAAAAATCGTATATCACCTCGTTGAGCGGCATTTCGTAATGCAGGTTCACGCGGGTCTCCGTTATGTACTCCATGTGCAGCATCTTCCCGCGCCTCTCCTGGCAGAGCTCTATTATCGCGCCCACGTAGTCCTTCGGGATTATGATGTCCGCCTTTACGACAGGCTCCTCTATATGGCTTATCAGCGCGGGATCCGGCAGGTTTGACGGGTTCTGTATCATCTCGACGCTGCCGTCGGCCATGGCCACCTTGTATATGACGCTGGGTGACGTGGTTATGACGCCCAGGTCGAACTCCCTTTCGAGGCGCTCGACTATTATCTCCATGTGCAGCAGGCCGAGGAAGCCGCAGCGAAACCCGAAGCCCAGGGCCGTGGAGGTCTCCGGCTCGAAATGGAAGGCCGCGTCGTTCACCTGGAGCTTTTCGAGCGCGTCCTTGACGTTCTCGTACTTTTCGCCCTCCGCCGGGTATATGCCGCAGTAGACCATGGGCTGTATCCTCTTGTAGCCCGGCAGCGCCTCCGCCGCCGGCGCCTCGTCGAGCGTCACGGTGTCGCCCACTCTAGCGTCCGCCACCTGTTTTATGCTCGCGCAGATATAGCCCACCTCGCCGGCCGAAAGGCTGTCCCCCGGCACGGGGCCCGGCGCGCAGACGCCCACCTCCGTGACCTCGTAGCGTTTCTTCGTGTTCATCAGGCGTATCATGTCGCCCTTTTCGACCCTGCCGTCGAACACGCGCGTGTATATCACGACGCCCTTGAAATTGTCGTAATAGGAGTCGAATATCAGCGCCTTCAGCGGCGCGCGCGGATCCCCGCCGGGCGGCGGCACGCGCGACACGACGGCCTCGATCACGTCCTCGATGCCTATGCCCTCCTTGGCCGATATCAGGGGGGCGCCCGACGCGTCTATGGCCAGTATCTCCTCTATCTCGGCCTTCACGCCATCCGGGTCCGCGCTGGCGAGGTCTATCTTGTTGAGCACGGGCACTATCTCAAGGCCCTCGTCCATGGCTAGGTACACGTTGGCCAGCGTCTGCGCCTCCACGCCCTGCGTCGCGTCCACGACAAGTATGGCCCCTTCGCAGGCGGCCAGGCTGCGCGATACCTCATAGGTGAAATCGACATGCCCCGGCGTGTCTATGAGGTTCAGCGTGTAGTCCCTACCGTCGCTGGCCCTGTACGAAAGCCTTGTGGTCTGGAGCTTTATCGTGATTCCCCTCTCGCGCTCGAGCTCCATGTTGTCGAGGAACTGCTCCTTCATGTCGCGCGGGGCCACAAGGCCGGTCATTTCGATGATGCGGTCGGCCAAGGTGGACTTGCCGTGGTCTATATGCGCTATTATGCAGAAGTTGCGTATGCCGCCGCAGTCACGGGCTGCGCCCATTGCCGTCCCCTCCCCTTGGAGATCGCGTCTCCCCAGGAGCTGCTGATCACTCATTTGCTTGCTTTCTTTCTTTCATTAGCATCAAAACCACCCAGCCCAGAGGTTCCGGGACGGGCAAGGATGGCGTGGACGCAGGGCGGCAGCCATCAGAACACGCCGCAGAGGGTTTCGCCCGCAGTAATGTCCGTGACTATCTTCAGCCCCATCCCCGACACGTCGTACACGCCGACGATCCCCGACAGCTCGGCGGCCTCCGCGTCGCCGTAAAGCTGCGTGAGCAGATTCTCCTGGCCCGCGAGAAAGTCCGGGTTGTAATACACCGTCGTGTCCTTGTTCTCGAATATGGACACGTAGAATATGTCCGTCTCCACCAGGTCCTGAAAGAAATGGCTGCCGAACGAAAGTTCCGGCATGTAGCCCGCGCCCTCGTAGGCCAGCTCGCAGACGATGCTGATGTTGCTGATCTCCGCGAACCTCAGCGGCACGCCGAGCTCCGGCGAGGTCGTGCCCAGGCGCCCCGGCGAGAGCAGCATTATCGCCTTGCCCGCGTTCTTGTAGCGCTGGTTTATCTCGCCGATAAGCCTGGCCACGGCGGGCTTCCTGTGGTAGGGATGCTCATAGTAGCCGCGCGGGTCAACCCTTATTACCACGTCTATGGACTGGTAGTAGGCGCCGCCCATGGTGCCGCCGTCCAGCAGGAAATAGGTGTTTTCGCGGCCTATCCTGGGGACCTCGGTCCTGATCCCGCTGCCCCTGACCTGCAGCGGCCTGCATTGCAGCAGGTTTATGACAAACTCGCCGTCCTGCGAGAAGTTGACGGCGAATTCCACGTCCACGGGATAGCTGTACTCCTCCTCTATGGCCGCCAGCATCTTCCGCAGGCCGTCGACGAAGTCCTTGCGCTTGAGCAGCCTGTCGCAGCTGGTGAAGATGATGCTGCGGTCGATGCCCAGCTCCTTTAGCTCCCTTTCCCTCCCGTAGTCGTGCTCTATCATGAGGTTCCTGAACCACTCGCTCATCCTGCCCTGCACCGCCTGTATGTCCAGGGTTGCGAGGGAGTTTGTGGCGAACTCGAGCACATCTACCTTGTGCTGCGCGAATTTGGAGACGTCGCTGTCGCTGTTGGCCCTAAGCTCCGGCTTGTCGAGCGCGGCTATCCTCGGATAGTCCCCGTCCGTCCTGTCTACGGCCCTGGTCCCCAGCCCCATGACTATGCGTATCATCCCCTGCTCAGGGTCTATGTCCCTGCTCCAGCGATAGGAGTTGTAGGAATAGGCCACGCCTGCGGCGGTCGGCATGTAGAAGTCCTGGAACAGCGAGCCGGACACCCTCTGCACCAGCAGCGCCATCTGCTCCTCCTTGTCCGAGAGGCTGCGCTGCAGCCTGTATTCCAGCACCGATTCGTCCATCGTGCTGGCGTAGACCGTCTTGACGGCATCCTCGAAGGCCAGCAGCCTTTCGTCCAGGGTGCCCACGTTCACGCAGAATACGGATTCGTACTTGCCGGCGAAGGCGTTGCCGAAGCCGTCCTCGAGTATGCTGCTCGAGCGTACGATTATGGGGCTGTGGCCGTAGTATTCGAGCATGCGGCGGAACTGCTCGCGGATATTCTCGGAAAAGGAGCCCTCCATTATCTTTTCCTTCAGTATCTCGGCGACCGTGAAGTATCCGCGCTTCGTCCTCTGCTTCAGCTTCAGGCCCCAGCAGTTGTTTTTTATCAGGAAGGTGTAGTAGAGGTTTGAACACACGTAGAAGGAGTCGTGCGGCTCCAGCAGCTTCGCTATCTCCGGCAGGCGCTTGTCCACTATCATGCGCGACAGTATCATGCCCGTGGACTTGCCGCCTATGCCCCCCACGCCTATCATCCTGGCCTTTATCGACAGTATGTCCTTAAGGTTCACGTTGCCGGCGGCGATGTCGAGCATGCGCTCGTCGGCGCCGAAGACCATGCGGCATAGGTCCCTTATGCCCTCGTTCAGGTCCGTGCCTGCGGCGCCGGGGCTCTTTTCGGCCTCGTCCAGCTCGCGCTGCTTCTTCAGGAAGAAACGCTCCCAGCTGTCGAGCCTCTGCTCGCTGTCCACGTTGCCGCTGTCGCCGACTATCGAATAGAACTTGCTGACCGATATCCCGTTCGTAAGCGGCTCTATGCGGTTGGGGTCGTCCTTGTGCACCTCGTGCGGCAGGAATATGCTGAAATGGTAGCGCTCCGTGACCCTGAGCGGATGCAGATACATGCTGTCGCCGTCGTGGAACACGTCGAGCAGCACCTGGGCCCCCTCGCGTATCCTCGCCATGGCCTCCACGGAATGTATGTTTCTGGTGAACGCGTAGTAGGCCACGCTCTTGTACTTCACTATGTCTGGGGCGACGACGGCGAAGAAGTTGCTGACCATGAAGTCGGCTATCCAGCTGGAGTGCAGCTCGGTAAGCGAGTCGAACACATAATGGGTCTCGGTGCCCTCGCGCTCCATTATGTCGTGGACCGCCGTCACGGCGGCCTCGAAGCCGTCGCCCGTGTCGATGTCTATCACGTTCAGCCCCGGAATGGGATCCGCCAGGAGCGGGCGCCGGCCGTAGCGGAAGTAGATTATGTTTTTGCCGTCGTACAGGGAACGCCGGACGAAGGGCTCGACAAAAAAGGCGTATTCCTGTATGTCGGATATCTGCCACACGACGTTGTCGCCGTACCTGATATCCATCAGCACCCTGTCCAGCCCGTCCAGCCCGGACGGGACCTTTTTCTGGTTTATCATGTGCGCGTCCACCCCCTGCCTGCTCTATATTGTACCATACAAACGCGGCAAATTTGCAAAAAAAGCGTGAAAACAAATTTTCACGCTTCCCGCATACCTTCCGCCGGCGCCCCTGCCGGAGCCTTGGCGCGGCCTGATCGCCCCTGCCGGGCTCTGGAAAACCCGCCTATTCCGCCGCCTGGCCGGCCTTGTTCAGCCTTTTGGCGATCCTTGACGTCTTCCGCGACGCGGCGTTCTTGTGTATCGTCCCCTTGGCCGCAGCCTGCATGAGCTTCTTCTCGGCCAGGACGGACTTCTCCTTCGCGCCGTCGCGATCGCCCGTCGCAAGGGCCGCCTCGAAGCCCTTGAGCACGGTCTTCAGCTGGGACTTGACGCGCCTGTTCCTGGCGGTCTTTCTCGCTATGATATGGATTCTTTTCTTTGCGGACTTGATGTTTGCCATCCGATTCACCTTTCGCGGCGGCACATGGGCCCCGCGCCGCCCTAAAGAAACAAAAACCTGCCGAACCCGCCCAAACGCCGCGACAGTCATGCCTTGGCCAGCTCCGAAACCGGATCCCGACTGCACATGTAACAGGACGGGATCCGCTCGAAGTCGCTGTGCGGAAATAAGCTTTACATCTGACTTGTCTTTTTTCCGCCAGGCTGCGTTGCAAAGCCTCGCCGAACCTTCGGGTTCGCCTGCGTTTTGCGCCTTGCCTGACGAAAAAA
>JAISXZ010000066.1 GCA_031270275.1 Eubacteriales Family XIII. Incertae Sedis bacterium
GTCGGCATACTCGCGAAGGTCAGCACGACCTGCGCCGAGGCCAACGCCAACGTGGTGGAGGTGACGCAGTCCGTGCTGCAGGAGTTCTTCGCCATGGTCATGCTCATAGACATGGCGGGCATGAACTGCGATCTGGCGGCGCTGCAGGAAAGCCTCAGAAGGAACGTGGACGGCATGACGATACACGTGATGCATGAGAACATCTTCAATTCCATGCACCGCATCTGAGCCGCCCGCTGGCCGGCGGACGCCGGGCAGTCCCTTAAGCAGATGAATATCCGTATCCGTCCGCAAATCCGCCTTTCGCAGCAGGCCGTCGGAGAAAAAACATGCTGAACATGGGCGATATCATGGAAACCATCGCCATGATACAGGAGGAAAACCTCGACATAAGGACGGTGACGATGGGGATATCCCTGCTTGACTGCTGCGACGGCAGCATAGGGGTTTCCTGCGAGAAGGCCTACAGGAAGATATACGCCCGATCCAAGGACCTCGTGCGGGCGGGCGAGGCCATCGAGCAGAAGTACGGCATACCCATCATCAACAAGCGCGTTTCCGTGACGCCCATCGCGATCCTGGCGGGCGCGTCCGGCGGCGACCCCATGGAGTACGCAAGGGCCCTGGATCGCGTGGCGGGCGACGTGGGCGTCAATTTCATAGGCGGCTTCTCCGCGCTCGTCCACAAGGGCTTTTCCCCCGGCGACAGGGAGCTTATAGAGCGCATACCCGAGGCCCTGTCGTGCACGGAGCGCGTCTGCGCCTCGGTAAACGTCGCATCCACGAAGGCGGGCATAAACATGGACGCCGTGGCGCTCATGGGAAGGACCATAAAGAGGGCTGCGGCGCTGACGGCCGACAGGCAGTGCATAGGCGCGGCAAAGCTGGTCGTGTTCTGCAACGCCCCGGAGGACAACCCCTTCATGGCGGGCGCGTTCCACGGGCCCGGCGAGCCGGACTGCGTAATCAACGTGGGGGTCTCGGGGCCGGGCGTCGTCCGCGCCGCGCTGAAGAAGGCCGGCGAGGGCCAGAGCCTCACGGAAATCGCGGAGATAATAAAAAAGACGGCCTTCAAGATAACCCGCATGGGGCAGATGGTGGGGAGCGAGGCGTCCGAGATGCTCGGCGTGCCCTTCGGCATAGTGGATCTGTCCTTGGCGCCGACGCCGGCCATAGGCGATTCCGTGGCGCGCATACTCGAGGAGATAGGGCTTGAAAAATGCGGCGCGCACGGCAGCACCGCGGCGCTCGCCATGCTCAACGACGCGGTAAAGAAGGGCGGCGTCATGGCTTCGTCCTGCGTCGGCGGGCTTTCCGGCGCCTTTATCCCCGTGTCGGAGGACGCGGGAATGATAGACGCCGTCGCGAGCGGCGCCCTGACCGTGGAAAAGCTCGAGGCCATGACGGCGGTCTGCTCGGTGGGGCTCGACATGATAGTGGTCCCCGGCGACACCCATGAGGACGTGCTGGCCGCCATGATAGCCGACGAGGCGGCCATAGGCATGATAAACGGCAAGACGACGGCGGTGAGGGTCATACCCGCGATAGGCAAGGGGGTCGGCGAGACGCTGGAGTTCGGCGGCCTTCTGGGAAGCGGCCCCGTGATGCGGCTAAACACCATGTCGCCGTCGAGGATGATCCGGCGCGGGGGCAGGATACCTGCGCCCATACAGAGCCTGAAAAACTGATGGTTAAAATCGGAAACGACTGGGACGGGCTGCTTGCGGGGGAATTTGAAAAGCCCTACTATCTGGAGCTTAGGGCATTCCTGAAAAAGGAGTACGGCTCGCGCGTCGTCTACCCCTCCATGCACGACATCTTCAACGCGCTGAAATACACGGCCTACGGCGACGTGAACGCCGTAATCCTGGGCCAGGACCCCTACCACGGGCCGGGCCAGGCGCACGGGCTCTGCTTCTCAGTGCAGAGGGGCCTCCCGCCGCCGCCCTCGCTCCAGAACATATTCAGGGAGCTGCGCGACGAGCTGGGCATAAGACCCCCGGGCCACGGCTGCCTGACGGGCTGGGCGAGGCAGGGCGTGCTCCTGCTGAACACGGCGCTGACGGTGAGGGCCGGAGAGGCCAACTCGCACAGGGGCAGGGGCTGGGAGACCTTCACCGACAGGGTCGTCTCGCTGCTCGCGCAGCGCGAGGAGCCCATGGCATTCCTGCTGTGGGGCGCGAACGCCAGGGCCAAGGCCCCGCTGCTAGCGGGGTCGCGCCATCTTGTGCTGGCCGCCGCCCATCCGAGCCCCCTGTCCGCGTCCTCCGGCTTCTTCGGATGCGGTCATTTCGCCAAGACGAACGCATTCCTGGCCCAATACGGCAGACATATCGACTGGGCCATAGAGCCGTAGGCCGGCGGGCAAAAATGGCGTGGCTTACTGCCCAAACTCAAATGAAGGGCATTCGGAAGCCGCGTCAGTTTTGTCCGGATCGGGTTCTGGGGGCGGGTTTTGGTCCGGAGCGTACTGATGAGTACGTGAGGAACCGAAAACCGCACCCAGGTTCCGAGGCGGGCAAAAATGGCGTGGCTTACGAATGCCCAACTACTCGTTGCGGAGGCTTTCCAGCGCCGACAGCCGCATAGCCCTGCGCGCCGGCGAATACCCCGCCGCCACGCCTATGAACGTGGAAAAGCACAGGGCGGCGGGCGGCAGCCAGAGCGGTATCAGCGATATGTGCTCGACCGACATGCCGCCCAGCGCGCCGCTTATCGCCGCCAGCAGGGCGGTGTTCATCAGGAAGGACAGCGCGTAGCTCAGGACTATGCCGGCGATCCCGCCCGCGAAGCCTATCATGGCGGCCTCGACGAGGAAAAGGCTGCGTATGTCCGGCAGGTTCGCCCCGAGAACCTTCATGACGCCTATCTCCCTCGTCCTCTCGTATATGGACATTATCATCGTGTTCGCTATGCCCAGGGTTGCGACCAGAAGGGAGACCGCGCTTATCCCGCCCAGCACGGCCTGGATCATCCGCGCCTGGCCCTCCATCATGTCCAGCGCGTCGGTCAGGCTGCTCGTCTGCAGCCCCATCTCGCGTATGGCGTCGCTGACGCCCCGCACGTCCTCTATCTCGTCCACGTAGACCATGGCCTGCTGGTAGCCCGCGCTCTTGTCGTAGCTCCTCTTTTCGGCCCGCGCCGTGTCCTCGTTTATCCTCTTTACCGTGTCGATATGCATGTACACGTTGTAGGCGGTGTCGTAGTCGTCGGGGTTCTCCATGACGCCGACGCCCCTGAGGGCGTACTCGCCGTACTCCGGCCTGTCCTCGCTGTCGGGGACGGCGCCCTGCGGCTGCCCGTAGTTCCAGTCCGCGCTCGCGCCCAGCTTGGCGTTCATCACGTCCACGACGGGCTCGCCGGAATAGCTGCTGCCCCAGGTCTTTCTCGGGTTGTAGAACATGCCCGGCACCTGGTTGCCGAAAAGCACGCCCTCCTTGTCGCTTTGCCGCAGAAGCCTGCCGTCCTGCACCTTGTAGTTGAACTTCTCCAGCACCTCCGGCCTGATCCCTATGACGTTGACGCCGCTGGCGACATAGCCGTCCGCCACGAACGAAAGCCAGGCCGTTTCCCTTGGCGTCGCCGCCGACACGCCCGGCAGCTTCTCTATGGCGCTTATCGCCTTGTCGTCGAGCTTTGTCTGCTTGGCTTCGCCCTGCTGCGCCGCGCCGGAGGGCGCGTAGCCGCCGCCCTGGTAGACGTCCACAAGGTGGAGGTTGCCCCAGCTCTCTACGGAGGCGCGAAAGCCCTCCTGAAGGCCGAAGCCTATGGACAGCATCACTATTATGGCGCATATGCCTATGATGACGCCCACGACGGCCAGCACGGTCCGCGTCTTGCGCCTAAGCAGGTTGCGCAGGCTCATGCTGACTATGTCAAAGCTGCCCATCTTCTATTTCCATATCCCTGTGCAGCTTTCTGCGCTTCAGAAAGCGCCTCAGCGCCAGCAGGGCGATCAGGGCGGCGACGGCGACGCCTATGCCTATGTAGAGCGGGGCCCTGCTTTTCGGCGCGTCCATCGACTCGTCGGGCGCCGCCTCATCGCCAAAGTCCATGGGGGGCATGACCTGGAAGGAGAACTCCTTCTCCACCGCCTGCTCCTCGCCCGAGGGGTCGTCGTAGGTGAACACGAGCTTGCCGTTCAGGCTGCCCTCGGCCCTCGGGATGAAGCTGAAGCTGTATCTGTCGTTCGCGCCGCTGGCCATGTTGCCCGCGTAGTAGCTGGTGGACTCCGACGCGTCGAAGTCGCCCTCGGCCGTCACGCGCAGATTGCGCAGCTGCGTCTTCCCCGTGTTGTAGAACCTGACGTCTATGCCCGACTGCATGCCGGGGTAGAGCTCGGGCGGCGCGATTATGTCGTCTATGGTCAGGGAGGTCTCCTGCATGACGGGTATGGATATCACGTCCGTCGCCTGGAAGGCGTTCCCGTCCTCGTCCTCATACGTCATCGTCGCGTTCAGCGCGGTCGTCCTCTGCTCCGCGTCTGGGCCGGCCGCCATGGTCATGCTTCTGGAAACGCGCTCCTTCGCGGCCATCCTCTCGATGAAGAAGGAATTGCTGCTGCCGACGGGTACAAAGGCGCCGGACTCCGCGCTCAGGCTGACCTTTATGTTCAGTATCTCCCTGGGGCTGGTGTTGTACAGCTCTATGGCGAGGCTGAAGCTCTCCCCCGCCATGACGCTCTCCTTGCCGAAGCTGTAGTTGTCCACTATGAGCTGGGGCGTCTTGACGGCGCCGGCGCTCGTCGTCTTGTTCAGGAATACGCTGGCGTACTGCGAGGCCGACACCGCGCTGTCGCCCGTCCCCGCCTCCGCCGATATCTTTATGGGGTAGCTCTTGTCCGCAGCGACATCCTTGTCGCTGAAGAAGGCCACGGAATAGGTCTTGGACTCGCCGGGCCCAAGCAGGGGCTCGATGAACACGTTCCTGCTTTTGTTCGTCAGGCCGGCCTCGGGCGAAACGTCTATCTTCAGGTTCTCCAGATCGGCCTTCCCGACGTTGCCGACGCTGAAGCCCATGAGAAAATCGGCGCCCGCGTCCACGCTGGGCGGCAGGCTGACGTCCCCGATCTCTATGTCGCCGCTAGACGCCTTTTCCTCGCCGCCCGTGACGGGCATGTATATGGCGCGCTCGAAGCTGGCGGCGCTGCCCTTGGACAGGCCGCTCAGCTTGACGCTGACGGAATGGTTCCTGTTCTCCGCCTTCTCGTCCACAAGCACGGGGAATTTCACCGTGCGCGACTCGCCCACGCCGAGATAGCCCAGATACTGCACCGCGAAGCTGTTGTCGATGGACATGAGGTCCGGCAGGACAAGCGTCGCCTGCACGTCCTGGAGCATGAGGTTGCCCCTGTTGGTGACGGTTATCGAGAGCGTGTTGGTCTCGCCCGCCTTCAGCGAGTCGCCCCCCTCCAGCCTGTACGCCATGTCGAGCAGCGGCACCTCGAAGCCCGCCACCGACGGCGACGATATGTTGCGGCTGACGTTTATGATGGCGTTGGCGAAGGCCAGTTCCTTTTTGTCCGTGCTGACGTCATAGTACAGCGTCACGGGCAGATAATGGCTGCCGTAGCCCGCGCCGCTGTCGATGTCAACGACGAACACATAGGTCTTCGTCTCCCAATTCGCTATCGGGCCGTCGCCCGAGAGCAGCCTCGCGCCCGAAAAGCCCTTGGGGCTGCCCACCTCCGCGCCTATGTCCGAAAAATTCTGCCCGGAGATGTTCTCGAGCTCCATGTCGAAGCTCACCCTGCTGTCGCCCTGCATGGCGTTCACGACGCTGACGCCCTGTTTCAGCGTCACGCCGTTTACGACCGCATAGACCGGCGCGGCCGCCGGCGTAAAGAGGCAGAGCGCCAGCGCGGCCGCCGCCGCGAGGGCCGGTATGCCTGTCGAAGCCTTGCCCATTATTTCCCCCTCTGATCTACCCCTATGGTTACTGCTCATCCACCACGCCATTTTTGCCCATCTCGGAACCCGGTTGCGATTATTGGCTTCCTCACGTAGCTTCAAGTACGCTCCGGGAGCCAAAATCGCCCCCAGAACCCCGATCTGGACAAAACTAGCGCGGCGTGTGAGCAGTTTCGATTTAAGTAGTTGAGTAGTCGATCCCAATTATGTTTCCGTCCTTTATGGTCACGATCCTGTCGGCGTACTCGGCTATCGATCTGTCGTGTGTCACGAGTATGAGCGTCTGCCTGTTCTCCTTGACCATCGCCACTATTATGTCCATGACCTCCGTGGTCGTCCGGCTGTCCAGGTTGCCCGTGGGCTCGTCGGCGAATATGATCTTCGGCCTGCCGACGATGGCGCGGGCTATCCCGACGCGCTGCTGCTGGCCCCCGCTCATCTGCGACGGCTTCCGCCGCTCGTAGCCCGCGAGCCCGACCAGGCGCATGGCCTCCCTGGCCGTCGCGCCGCGCCTGCGCCTGTCCGCGTTGCGGAATATCAGCGGCAGGCTTACGTTCTCCAGGGCCGTGAGCATGGGCAGCAGATTGTAGGACTGGAAGATGAAGCCTATGTTCTTCTGCCTGAACAGGGTGACGGCTTCCTCGTCCAGCTTATGCAGCTCTATGCCGCCCACGACTATCTCGCCCCTTGTGGGTTTCTCAAGCCCGGCCACCATGTTCAGGAAGGTGGATTTGCCGGAGCCGGAGGTCCCCAGGAAGCAGACGATCTCCCCGCGAAAGATGTCAAGGCTCACGTCGTCGAGGGCCACGATGCGCTCCTCGCCCATGCGATAGACCTTGCGTATGTGCCGTACCTCTATGAGCGGCCTGCGCCCCTCCGCCGAATCCGCCATCAGCCCAGCCGTACCCTGTGAAAGGTCTTCTTGCCTTTCCTTATTAGAATGGAGCCGTCCTGAAAAAGTTCCGTCCTCACCATGAACCGCTTGTCGCTTATCCTCTCGCCGTTTATGCTGAGCCCGCCCTGCTCTATGGTCCTGAAGCCCTCGCTGTTGCTCGGCGCCAGGCCGATCTCGCGCATCAGGTCCGCGGCGCCCATGCCATCACCGGCAAAGAGGGCCGCGTCCATGACGCTCGTGGGCGCCTCGTCCATGCTGCCCCCATCCGCGAACAGGGCCCTGGCCGCAGCCCTGGCGCCCGCCGCGCCCTCCTCGCCGTGGACCAGCTTGGTGACCTCGTAGGCGAGCGTCTCCTTGGCGCGGTTGAGGCCGGCGCCGCCCGCGGACGAAAGGGCATCCACCTCGTCCATGGGCAGGAAGGTGAGCAGCGAGAGGCATTTCCGCACGTCGGCGTCCTCCACGTTGCGCCAGTACTGATAGAACTCGTAGGGCGAGGTCTTGTCCGCGTCCAGCCAGAGCGCGCCCTTCTGCGTCTTGCCCATCTTCCGGCCCTCGGATGTGGTCAGCAGCGTGAAGGTCATGCCGTAGGCCTGCCCGCCCGTCTCGCGCCTTATCAGATCCACGCCGCCCAGGATGTTCGACCACTGGTCGTCGCCGCCGAACTGCATCCTGCAGTCCAGCCTTCTGTATAGCTCCAGGAAGTCGTAGGACTGCATTATCATGTAGTTGAACTCCAGGAAGCTCAGCCCCTGCGCCATTCTCTGCTTGAAGCATTCTGCGGTCAGCATCCTGTTCACGGAGAAATGCTTGCCCACGTCCCGGATGAAGTCCACGTAGTTCAGCCCCAGCAGCCAGTCCGCGTTGTTCACGGCTATGGCCTTCCCGTCGGAAAAGTCTATGAAGCGGCCGAAAAGCCGCTCGAACATGCGGCAGTTTTCGGCGACGGCCTCCTTGGTCATGAGCCGGCGCATGTCCGTCCGCCCGGACGGGTCACCCACCATGCCGGTGCCGCCGCCTATCAGCACTATGGGCGTATGGCCATGGCGCTGCATGTGCATCATGATCACTATCTGCATGAAGTGGCCCACGTGCAGGCTGTCCGCCGTCGGGTCGAAGCCTATGTAGAAGCGCACGCCCTCCCGCCCGAGCAGCTCCCGGATCTCGTCCTCGTGCGTAGCCTGCCGTATGAAGCCCCTTTCCTTCAGCACGTCAAAGACGTTGCCGCCCGTGTCTAAGCCTTTCAATGCAAACCTCCTGTAAAATGCGCCAGCCGGGGACGCGGCCCGGCTGCGGGATGGGCAAAAATGGCGCGGCGCGCGTGACTGGCGGCCTACTTTGTGCCGTAGAGCCTGTCGCCCGCGTCCCCCAAGCCCGGCACGATATACTTGCTGTCGTTCAGATGGCTGTCCTTGGCCGCTATGAATATGTCCACGTCCGGGTGCGCCCCGTGCAGGGCGTCTATGCCCTCGGGCGCCGCTATCAGGCAGACAAACGATATGTCGCCGACGCCTTTTTCCTTCATGAAATCCACGGCGGCCACCGCAGAGCCGCCCGTCGCCAGCATGGGATCGAGCAGGAACACGCTGCGCTTCTCGACGTCGGCGGGAAGCTTGCAGTAGTATTCGACGGGGAGATGCGTCTCGGGATCGCGGTAAAGCCCTATATGCCCCACCTTGGCGTTGGGCACGAGCTCGAGTATCCCGTCGACCATGCCCAGGCCGGCCCGCAGGATCGGCACTATCGCTATGTCCATATTGGTCAGCATCCTGACCTTTGCCGTCGCGAGCGGGGTCTCGATCTCCACCTCCTCGAGAGGCAGATCCCTGGTGAACTCATATCCCATCAGCAGGGATATCTCCTTGACCAGCTCCCTGAACTCCTTGACCGTGGTGCGCCTGTCGCGGATCAGGGCGGTCTTGTGCTGGATCAGCGGATGGTCAAAAACGTAGACCTTGCCCATAATGCCGTCTCCCGTCTACCGGGCGCGCGGGGACAGCCCCCCTGCGCCCCCCGAGCAGCAGCCCTACATATCGTCCAGCATCCCCACGCGCCTCCCGTGCCTGCCGCCCTCGAAGGCCGCGTCAAGCCAGGCGTCCGTTATCGCGGCAGCCGCGCCGGGATCGAGCGTCCTGCCGCCCAGGGCCAGCATGTTCGCGTTGTTGTGCCTTTTCGCCATTTCCGCCATCTCGACGCTGGAACACAGCGCGCAGCGCACGCCCTTCACCTTGTTTGCGGCTATGGATATGCCTATACCCGTGCCGCAGCAGGCCACGCCCAGATCGGCCTTTCCCGAGGCCACGGCCTCGCCGCAGGCCCTGCCGTAGGCGGGATAGTCCACCGGCTCGCCCGAGTCCGTGCCAAGGTCGAGCGTCTCGAAGCCCCTGTCCTCGAGATGCCTCTTGATATGGGACTTCATCTCGAAGCCTCCGTGGTCGGAAGCCAGCGCGATCCTCATACAACATCCTCCCTGCGGTTAGATTCCGAGATGGGCAAAAATGGCGTGGGTTGCTGGCCCAAACTCAGATGAGGGCAATCAGGCACCGCGCAAGTTTTGTCCAGATCGGGTTCTGGAAGCGATTTTGGCTCCCGGAGCGTACTCGAAGCTACGTGAGGAAGCCAATAATCGCAGCCAGGTTCCGAGATGGGCAAAAATGGCGTGGCGCCTGATTGGCAACCCTTCAGACACGCGCCACATTGTAACCCGCTGCCCGCAACATACGGTTCATAACCGCAAAGCCCAGGCTGTCGCTCTCGCTGAGTGCGCCCGCCAGTATCAGATCGACGCCCTCGTCGTCCATTTCCCGCAGCCTGGCGAAAAACCCGTGCGCCGCCTCCACAAAGGCTTTCTCGTCGAAAAGCAGGACGCCGACCTTCCTGCCTACCCCCTCGTTAAGCGCCTTCAGGCGGCTGAGCTCGCCTTCGACCCTGTCGCGGCGGCCCTCCAGCACCAGCATCTCCGCCTTGGGGGCGTAGTGCCTGTACTTCATCCCCGGCGCCTTGGGCGCGGCAGCCCCCGCGCCGTCCGCCAGGGCCTCCCCGCGCCCCCGCAGCGCGGGATCCATGCCGACCTCGCGGCCTATCACGGCGGCTATATCGTCCGGCCCTATGATCCCCGGCCGCAGCACCGTCGGCGAAGGCCCGGAGACGTCGAGGACCGTCGATTCTATGCCGACGCGGCATTCGCCGCCCACCAGAATCACGTCCACGGCCCCGTCGAGGTCGCGGACGGCGTGCTCGCCCCTCGTGGGGCTTGGCCGCCCGGATATGTTTGCGCTGGGCGCCGCCACAGGGCTGCCCGCGCGCCGTATCAGCTCCACGGCCGCAGCGCAGTCCGGCATCCTCATCGCGACGGTGCCGAGCCCGCCCGTGACGGCGCCGGGAAGCTCCGGCCTCTTTGGGGCCACCAGGGTCAGGGGGCCCGGCCAGAACGCGTCTATGAGCCTCACCATGTCAGGCGAAAGCCCCGGCGTCAGCATGGCGACGTCGCTGGCGCGCGCTATATGCACTATCATGGGGTTGTCGGACGGGCGTCCCTTGACCTCGTAGACCTTCCTGACCGCCCCTTCGCAGAAGGCGTCGGCGCCCAGGCCGTACACGGTCTCCGTCGGAAACGCCACCAGGCCGCCGCGCCTGAGCGCGTCCGCAGCCTCGCCTATCGCGGCCAGGGCCTCGTCGGCCGCCCGGCGGGCCTCCCTGTCGCCATGCAGGTCCGCAAGGCGCAGCGTTTCCTCCGTAAACGCGGAGACGTCGTATATCCTGGTTTCCATGTCGCGCCCATCGGGCGGCAAGCTCAAAAAGCTTTCATCCTTTCGGCCTGATCGCTGGTAATAAGGCTGTCTATCACCTCGTCGAGATCGCCGTCCATGAAATATTCCAGCCTGTAGATGGTGAGGCTTATCCTGTGCTCGGAGACCCTGCCCTGCGGGAAATTGTAGGTCCTGATGCGCTCGCTCCTGTCGCCCGAGCCGACCAGGCTCTTTCTCGTCTCGGAGATCTCCTGCTCGCGGGCCTTCGACATCGCGTCGTAGATCCGCGCCCGCAGCGCCTTGAGCGCCTTGTCCTTGTTCTTTATCTGCGACTTCTCGTCCTGGCAGGTGACCACGATGCCCGTGGGGATATGCGTGAGCCGCACGGCCGAGTCGGTGGTGTTGACCGACTGCCCGCCGTTCCCCGAGGATCGGTACACGTCCACGCGGACGTCGTTCGGGTCCAGATCGACCTCCACGTCGTCCACCTCCGGCAGCACCGCCACGGTCGCCGCCGAGGTGTGTATCCGGCCCCCCGATTCCGTCTCGGGCACGCGCTGCACGCGATGGACCCCGCTCTCGTACTTCAGGCGGGAATAGGCGCCCTTCCCCCTGATCATCAGCACGGCCTCCCTGACGCCGCCGAGCGCGGTCTCGTTCATCTCGATCAGCTCCGCCTTCCAGCCGCGCCGCTCGGCGTAGCGCATGTACATGCGCAGGAGATCGCTGCCGAAAAGCCCGGCCTCCTCGCCGCCCGTCCCGGCCCGCACCTCCAGAAACACATTCCTGTCGTCGTTGGGGTCCTTGGGCAGGAGCAGGCGCCGAAGCCGCTGCGAGCCGGCCTCAAGCCGTTCCTCCAGATCCGAGGCCTCGGACTTGAAAAGCTCGCGCATCTCGCCGTCGAGGCCCCCGCCCTCGAGGGCGCCCTTCGTCTCGGCAAGCAGGCCCTTGGTCTTCCTGTACTCGCCGTACTCCCTGACGATGGGCTCCATCTCGCT
>JAISXZ010000112.1 GCA_031270275.1 Eubacteriales Family XIII. Incertae Sedis bacterium
CCCCCTTCCCGTCCTGGGGGTGTTCAGGCCGCGCAGGCGGCCGCCGAAGGGGGCGATGAGCCCCCTAACGGAAGCGGGAAACGCAGTTTCCCGCTTGCAGTACGCTCCGGGAGCCAAAACCGCCCCCAGAACCCGATCTGGACAAAACTGACGCGGCGTGTGAGCAGTCTCGATTTAAGTAGGTGAATAACATGCCGCGTCACAGCCTTATGCTCCTGAACGCCGCGTTGAAGTCCGCGGGCCCAAGGATGCGGTTTATCATGTTGACGAAGTTCTCCGACAGATCGCTGGCGTAGAACACGTGGTCGGGGCCGCGCGCGCCCCGCCCCGCGTCCGCCTCGCCAGTCGGCCTCTTCCCCGCGCGCATGCCCATGTCCGCCAGGACGCCGTCTATGCTGGAGAGTATCTCCTCCGACGGGTCCACTATGTCCAAGGAGGGGTAGAGCCTCTGGATGTTCCCGCGTATCAGGGGGTAGTGCGTGCAGCCCAGCACCAGCGTGTCTATGCCGTTGTACGACAGGAAATGGTCGAGGTAGTACTTTATCGAGAGGTCCATGATCTCATGCTGTATTATCCCTTCCTCTATGAGCGGCACAAGGGCCGGGCAGGCGGCCTGGGATATGTCGAGCGCGCCGTTCAGGCCCAGTATCTCATGGCTGTACGCGCCGCTGCGTATCGTGGCCTTTGTGCCTATTATCCCTATGCGGTTTTCCGGCCCGCAGCGCCCGGCGACGGCCCGCGCCGCAGGGCCTATTATCCCGAGCATGGGCACGCCGGGATGCCGCGCGCGCAGATCCCCCAGGCAGGTGGCGCTGACCGTGTTGCAGGCTATCACTATCATCTTCGCGCCGTTTTCGACCAGGAAATCCGCTATCTCGAGGGAAAACGAGCGTATCGTGGACTCGGCCTTCGAGCCGTAGGGGGTCCTGGCCGTGTCGCCGAAATATATCACGCGCTCGTCCGGCAGCGCCTTCATGACATAGGGTATGCAGGTGAGGCCGCCGAGGCCGGAGTCAAAAAAACCTATGGGGCGTCTGTCCATCTGTCGTTTTCCCCTTTATAAGAGAATGTTTTTATGGTAGAATAACCGCAGAGGGCGCGGTTATCATACCAATTGAAGTGCCGTGCGATTTTTTCGCCTTCGGCGAAAACGCACATGGCGGATATCATAAACGCTCCGCGTTTATGATATACTATCTTCCGTCCGCAGCGCGCCTGCGGCGCTGGTAATAGTATACCACAAACAGAATCGGCCGGGGGGCAAAATATGGGCAGGAGCATAAAGAAGCGGGACGAGATAGACGGCAGATACAAATGGGACCTCGCGTCCATGTACGCGGACGACGCGGACTGGGAAAGGGACTACGCCCTGGCGGAGGAACGCGCCGGCGCGTACGGCGCGTTCTCGGGCAGGCTGGGCGAGTGCGCGGCCACGCTGCTTGCGGCGTTCGAGGGCAAGGACGATATCTGGCGGATCGCCGAGAACGTGTACGTATACGCGCACATGCGGAAGGACCAGGACAACAGGGACCGGCGCTACCAGGCGATGTCGGACCGCGCGCAGGCGCTCCTCGCGAAGGCGGCGGCCGCCGTGTCGTTCTTCAGGCCGGAGTTCCTCGAGATGCCCGAGGACAGGATATGGGCCTTCGTGGACGAGGCGCCCGGCCTGAAGACCTACGAACACCTCATACGCGTGCTGCTCAGGGAGAAGGCGCACGTGCTGTCCGGCGGCGAGGAAAGGCTGCTGGCCCAGCTTTCGGAGGTCCTGGGCGCCACCGGCCACATCTTTTCCATGCTGAACAACGCCGACATGAAGTTCGGGACGATCAGGGACGAGGACGGCGAGGACACGGAGCTCACGCACGGCAGATACATAGGCTTCATGGAGTCGCGCGACAGGCGCGTCAGGCAGGAGGCCTTCGCGAGGATGTACGAGGCCTACGAGAGGCAGAGGAACACGCTGGCCGCGACCTACAGCTACAACACGAGGCAGGACGCCGTGATGGCGCGGATCAGGAAGCACCCCTCGTCGCTGGAGGCCGCGCTTTCGGGCGACAATGTGCCCGTCTCGGTGTACGAGAGCCTCCTTGCCTCCGTCAACGGCAGGCTCGGCGCCCTGCATCGCTACCTCGGCGTCAGGCGCAGGCTGCTGGGGCTGGACGAGCTGCACATGTACGACCTCTACGCGCCCATTGCGGACAGCGGCGGCAGGAAGGTCCCCTACGAGGAAGGGCTCGATATCATGCGCGAGGGGCTGGCGGTCCTGGGCGAGGAGTACGTCGGGACGGCAAGCCGCGGCCTTGCGGAGGGCTGGGTGGACGTATTCGAGAACGAGGGGAAGACGAGCGGCGCCTACTCCTTCGGCAGCTACGACAGCAAGCCCTTCATAATGCTGAACTACAGCGAAAAGCTTAAGGACGTTTTCACCATAGCGCACGAGATGGGCCATTCCATGCATTCCTGGTACTCCAGGGGGAGCCAGCCCTTCGTGTACGGGGGGCATTCCATATTCACGGCGGAGGTGGCCTCGACGGTGAACGAGTGCCTACTTATGAACCATCTGCTGGCCAAGGCCAAAGACACGGAGGAAAAGAGGTATCTGCTGAGCCTTTACATAGACGAATTTCGGACGACGCTGTTCCGCCAGGCCATGTTCGCGGAATTCGAGAAGGCGACGCACGAGGCCGTCGAGGGGGGCGGGGCGCTCACGGCCGACTGGCTCTCCGAGGCGTACATGGGGCTGAACAGGAAGTATTTCGGCGAAAGCGCCGTCTGCGACGGGCCCATCGCCATGGAGTGGGCGAGAATACCGCACTTCTACAGGGCGTTCTACGTGTACAAGTACGCGACGGGCTATTCGGCGGCCGCCGCCATATCCAAGGGCCTGATCGAGGGCGGCGCCGAGGCGCGCGACGCGTACATATCCTTCCTTAAGACGGGTGAGAGCGACGATCCCATCGAGCTTCTTAAGATAGCCGGGGTGGACATGGGGCGGCCAGAGCCCGTCGAGCGGGCGATGGACGCCTTCGAGGGCCTTGTGGACGAGCTGGAGGCTCTTTCGTGACATGGGCGGAAGCATGGGCGGAAGCGGCATCGTAAACATCTTCTCGAACGACGAAACGGCCTCGAAGCAGGCGAGGAAGCGGCTCAAGGCCAAGCTTGAGGCGGCGGGCTTCTCCGTGCCCGCGGATTTCGACCCGGCGGCGGAGCTGATAGTCTGCGTCGGCGGCGACGGCTCGCTGCTGAACACGCTGGCGCTCCTCGGCTTCCCCGAGATACCGATAATAGGCGTCAACACGGGGCATCTGGGCTTCTTCCAGGAGCTGCGGCCGGGCGATATGGACGAGTTCATATTCCGCTACAAGGAGGGGCAGTACCTCATACAGAGCCTTAAGACCGTCAGCGGCGAGATCGTGCGGGACGAAGGGGAGCCCTCCTTCGTGAAGGGGCTGAACGAGATCGTGATACGCGGCGCGCGCTCTACCGTGGCGCGGCTGAACATCTTCATGGGCGACAGCTTCATAGAGACATTCAGGGGCGACGGCATCCTGGTCTCCACGCCGGCGGGAAGCACCGCGTACAACTACGCGCTGGGCGGCAGCATAGTGGATCCGAGGCTCGATCTCATACAGGTGACGCCCATGGCCCCCGTCAACAACTCGGCCTACCGCTCCTTCGCCTCGAGCGTGCTGCTGCCCCCGCACATGTCGCTGAACGTGCTGCCGGAATACGGCAGGGAGAAGAACATGCTGATAGTGGCGGACGGCGTCGAGCACAACTATTCGGGCGTCAGGCGCATACACATAGAGCTTTCGGAAAACACCGTCAAGCTGCTGCGCTTCGCCAATTACGACTTCTGGAACAAGGTGAAGGAGAAGCTGCTGTAGCGGCCTCGGTCCGGGCATAGGGGGCATTTGTGGATTTCGCCGGCATGGATGATGAGAGGAACGACCTGGAATACAGGCTCACGGCGGAGGACGCGGGGCTTAAGATAAGGGAGGTTTTGAGGCGCAGGCTGGAGGTCTCCGCGCGCCTCCTGCGCAGCCTTAAGCAGGGGGGCGGCGTCGCCTTGGACGGCGAGCCCGTCAGGATGAACGCCAAGGGGCGGGCCGGCAGCTCGCTTGCCGTGCGCTTCCCGCGCGAATCGAGCCACTTCGAGCCCGAGGACATACCCATCAGCGTCATATACGAGGACAGGGACCTGCTCGTCGTGGACAAGCAGGCCGGCCTCGTCGTGCATCCCACCAAGGGGCATTCCGGCCATACCGTGGCCAACGGCGTCATGCGCCATATGCTGGATCGCGGGGACGGCTACAGGATCAGGTTCATCAACAGGCTCGACATGGACACCACGGGGCTGCTGCTGATAGGCAAGAACGCGTACTGCCAGGAGACCTTCGCCCGCCAGTCGGCGGCAGGCGCCGTCTCGAAGCGCTATCTGGCGGTCGTCGAGGGCGTGGTGGAGGCGGGGGAGGGGGACATAGACCTGCCCATAGGCAAGGCCGACGACGGCCAGATAAGAAGGTCGGTCATGGAGGGCGGCTTCCCGTCGGTGACGCATTTCAGGACGCTGGAGCGTTTTTGCGCGCACAGCCTCCTCGAGATCGGGCTTCGGACCGGCAGGACGCACCAGATACGCGTGCATCTGGCGCACATAGGCCACCCCGTCCTGGGGGACAGCCTCTACGGGCGGCCCGCGCCGCCCCTGATAGGCAGGCAGGCGCTGCACGCGGCGGGGCTTGCCTTCGCCCATCCCAGGACCAAGGCGCGGGTGGATGCGGCCGCGCCCCTGCCCGGCGACATGGCGTCGCTGATCGAAAAATTGCGCTTGACATGAATATCCTTTTTTAGGTATAGTGTGTGTGTGCGCCTGCCGCCGACCGGCGGGCGCGGGATTGTCGCTGTTCAGGGGCAGTCAGTTCGCGGGCGCGGTCCCCTTTCCCGCACACATGCCTCAGAGCTGTAACGCCGGATTCGCGAAAACGCCCCCGGAAAAGAAAGGAACGCCGTCACCCAGATGAAAAAGAAAAAGGAAAAGAGGCTCACCATCCCCGCCGCCGCGCTCGCGTTCGTCCTGCTCGCCTGCGATTTCGCCTCGGCCGCCGAGGAGGCGCCCGTCGAGCTGGGCAGCGAGCTGCCCCTCTGGAGCGTCCTGCCCTTTGTCGGCATGCTGCTGTCCATAGCCATATTCCCCCTGATAAAGCCTCACTGGTGGGAGCGCAACCTATTGAAGGTCGCGATATTCTGGTCCCTGGTCTTCTTCATACCCTTCGCCTTCGCCTTCGGGCCGTCGGAAGCCCTGTCCGAGCTGCTCGAAATCGTGCTTTTGGACTATCTGCCCTTCATAGTGCTGCTGTGGGGCCTGTTCGCGGTCGCGGGGGGCATACTGCTGAAAGGGGAGCTGTCCGGCACGCCGAAGGTGAACCTGGTGCTGCTGCTCATAGGCACCCTGCTCGCGAGCTGGGTGGGCACGACGGGCGCCAGCATGCTGCTCATCCGCCCCGTCATACGCGCGAACCGCTGGAGGGAGAAGAAGGCCCACGTGGTCATATTCTTCATATTCCTCGTTTCCAACATAGGCGGCTGCCTGACGCCGGTGGGCGACCCGCCGCTCTTTCTCGGGTTCCTGAGAGGCGTACCCTTCTTCTGGACGATGAGGCTCGCGCCCATGATGCTCGTGAACGTCGTCATACTGCTCGCGCTGCTGTTCTTCATGGACAGCCGCCTCTACAAAAAGGAGCTGGCGGCGGGACGGAGGCCGGAGCAGTCGGCCAGCAAGGAGCCGCTGAGGGTGGAGGGCCTGCACAACCTCATATTCATAGCCCTGATAGTGTTCAGCGTGATACTGAGCGGCATGGTGGCAAAGAGCGCCCCATTCTACGACGCGGCCACGGGCCAGCAGCTCGGCATACCCGTCTACGGCCATATAGTCGTGCCCTTCAACAGCATATTGCAGATGGCGCTGATAGTCATAGCCGGGGTTTTGTCGGTGGTGACGACGAAGAAGGCGCTCCGCGAGGCCAATCTGTTCACATGGGGGCCGATAAAGGAGGTCGCCAGCCTGTTCATAGGCATATTCATAACCATGATCCCCGCGCTCGCCATACTGAACGCGCGCGGCGCGGAGCTGGGCCTTACGAAGGCGTGGCAGTTCTTCTGGGCCACGGGGGCGCTGTCGAGCTTCCTTGACAACGCGCCGACATATCTCGTGTTCATGACCACAGCCGGCTCCCTCGGCGCCGCGGAGGGGCTTTCCACGGCGGTCGGCACCATAGCGCCTACGCTGCTGCTGGCGATCTCGGCGGGCGCCGTGTTCATGGGGGCGAACACCTACATAGGGAACGCGCCCAACTTCATGGTCAGGTCCATAGCTGAGGAAAACAGCATAAAGATGCCGAGCTTCTTCGGGTACATGAAGTGGTCCGTTGGGATATTGGTCCCGCTGTTCATCATTGACATGCTGATATTCTTTATATAGCTGCCGCCCGGCGTCCGCGCCGTCTTTGCCCGGCGCCCGCGCCGTCTTTGCCCAGCGCGCGAGCGGCGATTATGCAGACTACAGCAAGGAGGCGGCCACCCGCTCTAGGCCCATGGCCCTCGAAGCCTTTACGAGAACGGCGTCGCCCCGCGCAAGCAGGGCCGGCGCCGTTTCGCTGCAGGCCTCCGCTGTCGGGAACCAGCGGCATTCCGCGCCGCCGGCTGCCGTATAGCCTTCGCGGATACCCGCCGCGGCCTCCCCGACGCAGAGCAGCAGGGCGACCCCCTTTTCGGCGGCCATGCGCCCCACGCCCTCGTGCCCCTCGCGGGAGAAATCGCCGAGCTCCAGCATGTCGCCCAGGATGGCGACGCGCCTGCCCTTTGCCTGCGACAGCACATCGAGGGCGGCGGCCATGGAGTCCGGGCTCGCGTTGTACGAGTCGTCTATGAGTGTGACGCCGTTCCCGCCGCGCTTTACGTCGAGGCGCATCCCCGTCAGCCGTGCGCGGGCAAGGCCGCCGCGCAGCCCCTCGGCCGGGACGCCGAGCATGGTCCCGACGGCCGCCGCCGCCGTCGCGTTCAGGGCCATATGCCGCCCCGGCACGGGTATCCTCAGCCCCAGCGGGCCTTCGGCCCCCGGATAGGAGAACGAAAAGGACATGCCCGACAGCCCTTCCAGATAGGCTATGTCCGCGCATCTGAAGTCGGCATCCCCGTCGTCGCCGTAGTAATATGTCTGCGCATGTCGGCCGCGCAGGCGCCGCAGCATGTCGTCGCCGCTCCAAAGCAGCGCCCTGCCGCCCTCCCGCATGCAGCCCAGTATCTCGCTCTTGGCCTTTAGCACGCCCTCGCGCCCCCCAAGGCTCCCCGCGTGGGAGAGGCCGATGTTGGTGATCACGCAGATGTCGGGCAGGGCCACCCTGCCGAGGCGGCCGATCTCCCCAAGCTGGCTCATGCCCATCTCCAGGACCATCGCGCCATGCCCCTCGTCAAGCCCGAATACAGTCAGCGGCAGGCCCAGCTCGTTGTTGAGGTTCCCCTCGGTCTTCAGCGTCGCGTAGCTTTCGGACAGCGCCGAGGCTATGAAGTCCTTGACGCTGGTCTTCCCCGTGCTGCCCGTCACGGCGACGACGGGCAGCGAGAACTTCCTGCGGTAATGGGCCGCCAGCGCCATCAGGGCGAGGCGCGTGTCGCCCACGCGCACGACGGGGCCTTTCGCCGGCCCCCCGGAGCTGAGCGCGCCGGCCGCGCCGCCGGCCAGGGCCGCCTCTATGAAGTCGTGCCCGTCGAAACGCCCGCCCCGGATCGCGACGAACAGGGCGGCGGGGCCTATTTTTCTGCTGTCCGTGCTGACGGAGCCGATGCTGATCGCGGCGAAGGACGGATCCATGTCCCCGTCCACGGCCGCGCAGATTTCGCCGAGCGTCATTGCCTTCATCTGTCTTTGCCCCTAAGGGAGACTGCTCACCCGCCACGCCATTTTTGCCCATCTCGGAACCTGGCTGCGATTTTGGCTTCCTCACGTACTAGGCAGTACGCTCCGGGAGCCAAAATCGCCCCCAGAACCCGAGCTGAACAAAGACTGCCGCGGCGGGTGAGCAGTTTCGATTTAAGTAGGTGAGTAGTAACCGTCGGTCAGTATGCGCCGCGCCACCTCTACGTCGTCGAAGGGCAGGGTCCTGTCCGCGAATACCTGGCTGCTCTCATGCCCCTTGCCCGCTATTATCACGGAATCGCCCGCCGCCGCCATGGAGATCGCCAGGGCTATGGCCTCCTCGCGGTCCGCTTCGAGCACGCGCTCGCCGCCCTCCATGCCGGCTTCGATCTCGGCCATTATGGCCTCGGGATCCTCGCTTCGCGGGTTGTCCGAGCTTATCACCGTGATGTCGGACAGCCGCCCGGAGATCTCGCCCATCAGCGGGCGCTTGGCCCTGTCCCTGTCGCCCCCGCAGCCGAATACGGTTATGACCCGCCCTGCGGTAAATTCGCGCACGGCGCTTATGATGTTCTCCAGGCCGTCGGGCGTGTGCGCGTAGTCCACGAACACGGAGAAGCCGCCGTCGTGCGCTATGCTCTGTATGCGTCCGGGCACGGCCTCCATCCTGGACAGGCGTTCCCTTATGACGCGCGGGTCCAGGCCCTCCGAGAGGGCTGCGGCTATGGCGCCCAGGCTGTTGTACACCGTGAACCTGCCGGGGATGGGCACGCTGAAGCGCCCTAGGCGCTCCCGCCCGGCCACGAGTCCGAAGCTCACGCCGCCGGCGCCGCATTCGACGCCCTCCGCCGCCAGATCGGCGGCCTCGCGTATGCCGAAGCTGCTGACGCGGCCGGCGGCGGCCCGCATGAAGTCCCCGGACGCGGGGTCGTCGGCGTTGACTATGCCCGTCTCGCAGAGGGAAAAGAGCCTGAGCTTCGTCGCCTTGTAGGCTTCCATGTCGCCGTGAAGGTCGAGATGGTCCTGGGTCAGGTTGGTGAAGACGGCGGTGCGGAAGGACATCGCGTCCAGCTTGCGCAGGGCGAGGCTGTGGGAGGACACCTCCATGACCGCGTCGACGGCGCCGCGCCCGCGCATCTCCGCGAGTATCGACATGAGCTCTATGGGATCCGGCGTTGTGCTCGTGGCGAAGGCTATGTCCAGCGGCTCGCGCCCTACGCGCGTCTCCACGGTGCCGATGAGGCCCGTCCGCCTGCCGCCGGCCTCGAGCAGGGCCTGCAGGAAAAAGGCCGTGGAGCTCTTGCCGTTCGTACCCGTAATGCCGTGCACCCGGAGGCCGGCATCGGGGTTTCCGTAGAAATTCGAGGCTATGAAGGACAGCGCGCTGCGCGAGTCGCCCACGCGCAGCACGGCCGTCGAGGCGTCCACGGGCGGCGCGTCCGCGTCTACGACTATCGCGGCCGCGCCTCTGGCGACGGCGTCGGGTATGAAGCGGCGCGCGTCGTCGCGCAGCCCCCTTATGCACACGAACAGGCTGCCGGGCGCGGCCTCGCGCGAATCGGCGCATATGCCGCCGATCTCACGCTCGCCGCCCTGCAGCAGCCTGTAGTCCACGCCGCGCAGCAGAGAATCCAGGTTCATCGGATCACGTCCGCCATCATAACCCCCATGTTACCACTCACACGCCACGCCATTTTTGCCCGTCCACAGGCCCTATATGCTCAGATCGACATGCTGCACCGTGCCGGCGCCGCCGCTCTCCCTCAGAAACACGCTGGTGGATCGCAGCTTGCCGTCGCTGGCGGCGGAATAGCCGCCGAGGCTGTATTCGGTCCGGATGTCGCCCAGGAAGATCGCGCCCACGTCCGCCTCCTTAAGCGATATGAGCAGATCGGCGCCGTCGCTGTCCTTGCTCCACACGAGCAGCTTGGAGAACACGGCGTCGTTTTCGTCTATCCATCCGTTCCTGTCGGAATCGTAGGCCCCAAGCTCCCCGAAGCCCGAGCCGGAG
>JAISXZ010000023.1 GCA_031270275.1 Eubacteriales Family XIII. Incertae Sedis bacterium
CTCATGTTCTTCACGAACACGGGCAAGGTGCACAAGATCAAGGCCTACGAGATACCGGACGCGCAGCGGACGGCCAAGGGCACACCGGCCATCAACTTCCTCTCGCTGATGCAGCGCGAGCGGATCACGGCCATGATGCCCATCCGCGAATTCAGCGACGACAAATACCTGATCGCCGTAACGAAGTTCGGCCTGATCAAGAAGACCTCGCTGTCGCAGTTCGACACGAACAGGAAGAACGGCCTGATCGCGATCAACCTGAAGGAAGGCGACGAGCTGATCGGCATCAAGCAGACGAGCGGCACGGCCAACGTGATCATCGTCACGAAGAACGGCAAGTGCATCTGCTTCCAAGAGGGGGATGTGCGGCCCATGGGCCGCATGGCCGGCGGCGTGCGCGCGATCAGGCTGGAGGGCGGCGACGAGGTCGTGGCCATGGAGCTGGCCGAAAAGGACGAGGAGCTGCTCGTCGTCACGCAGAACGGCTTCGGCAAGCGCACGGCCGTAGACGACTACAAGCTGCAGGCGCGCGGCGGCAAGGGCCTTTTGACCTACGACAAGGGCAAGTTCAAAAAGACGGGCGCGCTGATCGGCGCGATGGTCGTCAACGAGGACGACGAGGTGCTGCTCATCAACTCCGACGGCGTCATAATAAGGATCAACGCGGGCGAGGTCTCGAAGCTGAGCCGCGCCACGCAGGGCGTCAAGATCATGAAGGTGGGCGACAAGACGGACATAATCGCCATGGCCAAGGTCATACAGGAGGAAGACGGGGACGACATCGGCGACGGCGAGGGGCAGATCCGGATAGACGTCGGCGACGGACAATAGCATATTTTGACTTGCCGCAGGTTTAAACTATTACCCGCAGGGTATAAACGGAGATGTGACAATGGCTCTTACAATCGACTGCAGGATGATCGAGGGCGAAGGCTGCTGGGAGATAAAGCTGGCCGGCGAGGTGGACATAGCCAGCGCCGCGAAATTCCGCGCCGCCCTCACGGAATCGTACGACAGCAGGCCGGCTGACGTAAGGCTGGACGCGTCGGAGCTGTGCTATATCGACAGCACAGGGCTGGGCGTCATAATAGGGGCCTACGGCAGGATGCAGGCGAACAGCCACAGCATCCGCATAGAAAACCCCAGGGCCAACGTCGAAAAGCTGCTTCATATCACCAGCCTGGACAAAATTTTCTGCTCATAGGGAACGCGCCGCGCGGGATTTTTGTCCGGCAAGGAAGGGATAGTAGGATGGCGGATACACTCAGGCTGACAGTTCCGGGAAAACCTGAATACGTCAGGACGGTCAGGCTTGCGATATCGTCGCTGGCGGGCTGCGCGGGCTTCGATGTCGAGGCGGTCGAAGACATCAAGGTGGCGGTTTCGGAGGCGTGCTCGAACATAGTGTGCCACGGGATCAAGGGGCAGAACGCGGCCTACGAGGTATCGTGCGAGATGCTTGACGACCGCATAGTGATACGCGTCGTCGATCAGGCCGGCGGCTACGACACCGAAAAATACAGGGAGCCGGAGGCCGGGGCGCTGAGGGAAGGGGGCCTTGGGATATTCATAATCAAGGCTTTGATGGACGAAGTGAACATATTGTCTGAGGTCGGGCAGGGAACGCAGATACAGATGACGAAATACAGCAGGGAATGAACGCAGCGGCGCATTTCCCCGCCAAGAGGGCTGCCATTAGGCCAGGCCAAAGCTATCCGGGCCCCGCGGGCGAAGCCTTCGGGGCCTTATGGACGCAGGGAGCCGGCGACGGAGGGCAATATGACCCCTGAACCCGCCAAGGAAATAGGCAACAAGCGGCTGTTTGAAGCGTACGGCCGAACGAAAAACGTCGAATTAAGAAACGAAATCGTTGAGAAGTACCTATATCTGGTCGATATACTGATAAAAAAATATCTGAACAAGGGCATGGACTACGACGATCTCTACCAGGTGGGCGCCATGGCCCTTGTCTTTGCCGTCGAGCGCTACGACGCGTCGAAGGGCTTCGAGTTCACGAGCTTCGCCACCCCGACCATCATAGGGGAGATAAAGCGCTATTTCCGCGACAAGGGCTGGGCCATGAAGGTGCCGCGCCGCCTTAAGGAGATATCCGCCCAGATCCCCGCCGTCAAGGAGGCGCTTTACGGGAAGCTTCTGCGAAACCCCACCATACCGGAGCTCGCGGAGGCGCTCAACTATTCCGAGGAGGACGTGCTGGAGGCCCTCGAAAGCGGCCAGGCATACGGCACCTATTCGCTTAACCAGACCTTTGAGGAAAGCGGGGAGCCTGGCGAGGCCCCGTCCTTCGAGAAGTTCACGGGCATAGAGGACACGGGCTTCGCCAGCTTCGAGAACGCCGAGATAATACGGAAGGTGCTTGACGGGCTCAGCAAGAAGGAAAAGGAGATTTTCGTCATGCGCTTCATAGACAGCAGGACGCAGCAGGAAATAGCCGATGAGATAGGGGTCTCACAGATGACCATTTCGCGCTTGGAGAAGCTCATAAAGAAAAAATTCAAGGACGAATACTACCGCTAGCCCGGCGGCCCGCCGCGCGCAGGCTGCGTCAGCCCCCCAGGATCTCGCCCGTGCAGCTCGCCCCGATGCGGCTGCAGCCGGCCTCTATGAAGTCCTCGAGGGCCTCCCTGGTCCTGATGCCGCCTGCGGCCTTTATCTTCACGTTCGGGCCTATGTGCCGCCTGAACAGCCGCACGTCCTCCAGGGACGCCCCGGCGGGGCCGAAGCCCGTGGATGTCTTTATGTAGTCGGCCCCGGCGTCGCTCACTATGCCGCAGATCCTTATCTTCTCCTGCTCCGTCAGGTAGCAGGCCTCGACTATCACCTTTAGCACGGCCTCGCTGGCCGCCTCGCGGACAAGCTTTATCTCGGACAGCACCTTGCCGAAGTCGCCGTTCTTGGCGTCGGAGATGTTGATGACCATGTCTATCTCGTCCGCGCCGTCCGCCACGGCCTGCCGCGCCTCCACCATCTTGGCCGTCGGGACGCTGTTGCCGTGCGGAAAGCCTATGACCGTGCAGATTCTCAGCTGATCCCCGTATTCGTCGCGTATGCGCCGCACGTAGCAGGGGGGCACGCAGACAGAGGCGGCCCCGTAGCGGATGGCCTCCGCGCAGAGCTTCTTTATCTCCGCCCATTCGGCGGAGGCCTTTAACAGAGTATGGTCGATGTAGCCCGATAGTTTTTGGTTTGTCATGCCAGCCCTCCTGAAGCATCGCCGGTTTCGCCGATTGCCCCTACATTGTCAATCGATCCGCCGTCCTGGTTCGCTTAATGCCCGAAATCATCATCAGGCAATTACAATTATAGTCTAAAACACGGAAAAAATCAACAGCAAACGCTTACGGCGGGGATGTTTTTCGCGTTACGGTTTTGCAAGGTGTGTCTTTAATGAAGGCGTTGGTTAAATTTGCCAATGGTTCTGAGGGGGCGGAGATCCGGGATCTGGATCGGCCCGAGCCGAAGGACGACGAGCTTTTGATCAGGGTTCTCGCCGCAGGGATATGCGGCACGGATATCCACATTCTCAACGACGAATATGAATGCCGCCCGCCGGTCGTCATGGGCCATGAATATACGGGCGTCGTCGAGGTGGCGGGCAGGGGTGCGACGGGCTTCGCACCGGGAGATCAGGTCATCTCCATGACGGCGGTGTCATGCGAGCATTGCCAATATTGCAGACGGGGACTGCTCATGCTTTGCGAGGAACGCCGCTCCATCGGATCCGTGAATATGTCGGTGCCATTTTACACCGGGGGCCGTTCTCGTTTTACACTTGCGTCGCTCAAATTTGACACTTGCGTCGCCCGGATTTGACATTGACAGCGCAAATTGTCTGTGTTACG
>JAISXZ010000074.1 GCA_031270275.1 Eubacteriales Family XIII. Incertae Sedis bacterium
CAGGGGCTGCGGCTATTCTACAGTTTGGAGTGCCGCGCGATTTTTTCGCCTGCGGCGAAAACGCGCATGGCGGATTGAATCATAAACGCTTTGCTTCGCTGCGCGTTTATGATACAATAGCCGCACAGGGGCCGCGGCTATTCTACAGTTTGGAATGCCGCGCGATCTCTTCGCCTGCGGCGACAACGCGCCTGGCGGATTGAATCATAAACGCTTTGCTTCGCTGCGCGTTTATGATACAATGCCCCCATGCGACACGCCCCGGCTTGGGCGGCTGAATGGAGGAGAGAATGGGTAGCTACAGAAAAATGGCGGCTATGTCCCTGACGGTCGCTGTCCTCATCCTTTCCGCTATTTCTGCATATGCGGGCGATCACGTCCGCGGGAGCTTTTTTCTGAAAGACATAGTCATCAATGGAGAGGAGATCACGAACTACAACCTTCAGTATCCCCTTTTCATGTACAACGACACGACTTATATCCCGCTGACCGCCGACATGAAGGAGATATGCGGGATCAAGGCGGAGATGGACTGGGAGAACGACAGGCTCATACTGCAGAAAGCGGAACCGACGATCAGCGACATAAGGGAGGACTGGACGAAGAACAACGCGGAGGACGTGGAGGCCTTCGCGGAGGGCGGCATTTCCATCGGCATAAGCGTGGAGCCCGAGGAGGAGGGCCCGAAGCCGCACCCGGCGCTCGAGGCGCTGATGGCCCTGGCGTTTGACAGGAAGGCGCCCCCGGAGCCGACGCCCGTGGATCTCGGGGAAAGCCCCGTGATAGTCAAGGACAGGGTGGTCTACGTGCCGGCGCGGGCGCTTGCCGGGGCCGAGGCCCTAGGCTGGGACGTGCATTATGACCCTTACCTAGGCATATGCATAAGCACGCTCGAGGGCGTGTCCGCGCAGAGCGTCTTCCCGCAGGGGCAGGCGGACTACAACAGGGGCCTGGCCGATTACATCCGCTCCAAGAACAGCGGCATAGGCGCGAGCCGGGCGCAGGAGCTGGTATTCCTGTTCCAGCGCGCCGCCGAGGTCAACGGGCTGGACGAAAAGCTGCTTATAGCCGTAACGCAGGCGGAAAGCAGGTTCCGGACGGACGCGGTAAGCCGCTCCGGGGCGACGGGCCTGATGCAGATGATGCCGGGCACCGCAGCCGGCTTCGGCATAGACAGTTCGGGCCTGCTCGACGCCAAGACGAGCATCGATACGGGCGCGGCCTATCTTGGCAACCAGATGAGGGCCTTCGACGGGAATCTGGGCTTGGCCCTGTCGGCCTACAACCAGGGTTCCCGCAACGTAAGCAGGGGCAACTTCTCTAGGGGCTACGCGGAGAAGGTGAGCGGGATCGTGGGCGACATAGACGCGTATCTGCAGGGTTCCCAAGAACAGGACTGACGCAGACGGGCAAAAAAGGGGCAGGGGCCGCCGCACGGCGGCCCCTGCCCCTTTTTGCACTGCCGCTTTTCATCCTGCCGCCCTGTCACAAAGCCAGCCCCCTTGCCTCGCCCGCGCCGTCTGGGCGAGGTTTTCCCTGGTTTTCCCTGGCGGAAAATTAATCTGGCTATCCAGGCGCATTTTTGCTATAATATTCCTAACATTCAGATGAAGGGAGCGCCAAGGGCATGTCGGTCAGGAGGATTTATGTTGAGAAAAAGAGGGGTTTCGACGTAGAGGCCCAGGCCCTTATGCGCGAGCTTGCGGTGAATCTGCGTCTTTCCGGGCTTTCGGCTGTCCGGGTGCTCAACAGATATGACGTCGAAAACCTTGACGACGACACCTTCGAGGCCGCCAAGCGGACGGTCTTTTCGGAATCTGCGGTGGACACGGTGTACTGCGACGCGCCGCCGCTCAGGCCGCCGTCCGTGTGCTTCGGGTGCGAGTACCTGCCTGGGCAGTACGACCAGCGGGCCGATTCGGCCGTGCAGTGCATACGGCTGATAAAGTCCGGTGCGGAGCCGGCCGTAAGGTTCGCGAGGATAATCGTGCTGGAGGGGGATCTCGAGGACGGCGCCCTTGAGGCGGCCAAGCGCTTCGTGATAAACCCGGTCGATTCGCGCGAAGCCTCGCCGGGCATGCCCGCGACCCTCGAAACAGTGCTGTCCGAAACCCCGCCTGTCGAGACGCTGCATGGCTTCGGCGCCATGGACGCCGACGCGCTGGAGTCGTTCCGCGCCTCGCGCGGCCTAGCGATGGGCAGCGACGACATACGCTTCGTCCAGGGCTATTTCAGGGACAGCGAGCGGCGCGATCCCAGCGTCACCGAGCTCAGGGTGATAGACGCCTATTGGTCCGATCACTGCCGGCACACGACCTTCAACGCGCGCATCGGCGAGGTGCGTTTCGCCAAGGGGCCATACGCGGACCTGGTGCGGGGCGCCTTCGAGGAATATCTCAGGATACGCGGCGAGCTCTACGGGGAGGCTGCGGAGGAACGCGGCATGAGCCTGATGGACATAGCCGTCATAGGGGCGAAGTACCTGAAGATGAAGGGGCTTGTCTCCGATCTGGACGAGTCGGACGAAACGAACGCCTGCAGCGTGCGCGTCAAGGCCGACGTGGACGGCGGGGAGGAGGACTGGCTTGTGATGTTCAAGAACGAGACTCACAACCATCCTACGGAGATAGAGCCCTTCGGCGGCGCGGCCACCTGCCTCGGCGGGGCCATAAGGGATCCGCTTTCGGGGCGCGCCTACGTCTACCAGGCCATGCGGGTGACGGGCAGCGGCGACCCGAGGGCGGCGATAGGCAGCGAGCCGCCCGGCAAGCTGCCGCAGTTCCGCATAACGAAGGACGCGGCCAGGGGCTACAGCTCCTACGGCAACCAGATAGGCATAGCGACCGGGCAGGTCGCCGAGATATACGACGAGGGCTACGTGGCGAAGCGCATGGAGATAGGCGCCGTGATAGGGGCGGCCCCGGCCAGCCACGTCAGGCGGGCCGCGCCCGCGCCCGGCGATCTGATACTGCTGGTGGGCGGCAGGACGGGCAGGGACGGCTGCGGCGGGGCGACCGGATCCTCGAAGGGCCACACCGAGGCCTCGATAGCCGAATGCGGCGCCGAGGTCCAGAAGGGCAATCCGCCCGTGGAGAGAAACCTGCAGAGGCTTTTCCGCAGGAAGGACGCGGCGGCGCTGATAAAGAGGTGCAACGACTTCGGCGCCGGCGGCGTCGCCGTCGCCATAGGCGAGCTTGCGGACAGCATAGACGTGAACCTCGACCTCGTCCCGAGGAAGTACGAGGGCCTGGACGGGACGGAGCTCGCCATATCCGAGTCCCAGGAGCGCATGGCCGTGCTCGTCGATGAAGGGGACGCCGGGCGCCTGGCGGACATGGCCGCGGAGGAGAACCTGGAGGCCACGGTCGTCGCGAAGGTCACGGACACGGGAAGGTTCCGCATGTTCTGGAGGGACGCGCCCATACTGGATCTCGGGCGGGACTTCCTGGCCGCCGGCGGCGTCCGGCAGGAGGCGGATGTATACATAGGCGGGGGCTGGCAGGTCTTCGAGCGGATAGACGCCGGCAGCATCAAAAAGATAACGGAGCATCTGGAGAACCTGAACTGCTGCAGCCAGAAGGGGCTTGTCGAGTGCTTCGACAGCACCATAGGCGCGGGCACGCTGCTCATGCCGCTCGGCGGCAGATGGCAGGCCACGCCGGCCATGGGCATGGCCGCGAAGCTGCCCGTGGAGAGCGGCGACACCATGTCCGCGACGCTGATGGCCTACGGCTTCGACCCCCACATCTCGAAGACCAGCCCCTTTCACGGGGCGCTTTACGCCGTCGTGGACTCCGTCACGAAGATCGTCGCCATGGGCGGCGACAGAAGGCGCGTCAGGCTCACGTTCCAGGAATACTTCGAGAGGCTGGGGAAGGATCCCGAGAAATGGGGCAGGCCCTTCGCGGCCCTGCTCGGCGCGCTGAAGGCGCAGATCGAGCTTGGGATACCCGCCATAGGCGGCAAGGACAGCATGTCGGGCAGCTTCATGGACATGAGCGTCCCGCCCACGCTGGTCTCGTTCGCCGTGTGCGTGTCGCGCGCCGACCGCGTGCTCTCCCCGGAATTCAAGCAGGCGGGAAGCAAGCTCGTGCTCATCGACAGCAGCTGGGACGACAGCATGGTGATCGACTTCGACGGATACCGCCGAAGCATGGACCGCGTGGCCGAGCTGATCGCCGAGGGGCGCGTGCTCTCGGCGTCCACGGTGGGGCGCGGCGGCATATTCATAGCCGTGGCGAAGATGGCGGCGGGAAACCGCATAGGGGCGTATATAGACTTCATCACCGAGAGGGAGCTGCACGAGCAGAGCTACGGGGCGCTCATACTGGAGGTGGATCGCGACGAAAGCGTAAGGGCGATGTTCGGCGGCGTGAATTACCGCATCATAGGCTACACGACGCAGAGGCAGGAGATAGCTGTCGAGATGATAGACTCGGGCGGCCAGCCGGCGGGCTTCGCCATCGGCCTGCCGCTCGACGATGTGCTGAAGAAGTGGAGGGCGCCGCTCGAAGGCGTGTTCCCGACGGGCACGGGCGAGCGCGTGGCCGACATAGAGAAGGTGATCTACAGGGTAAGGTCCTCGTTCCGGCCGGCCGTCAGGACCGCGCGGCCCAGGGCGCTCATACCCGTGTTCCCCGGAACCAACTGCGAGGCCGACTCCAGGCGCGCCTTCGAAAGGGCGGGCGCCGAGGTGACGACGCACGTGCTGCGGAACCTTACGCCGGCCGCGCTCGACGAATCCATGGCGGAGCTTGCAAAGAAGATCGCTTCGAGCAACATCATAATGATACCGGGCGGCTTCAGCGGCGGCGACGAGCCGGACGGCTCCGCCAAATTCATAACGGCGGTGTTCAGGAACCCGGCGGTCAGGGAGGCCGTGACGGAGCTGATGGAATGCCGGGACGGGCTTATGCTGGGGATATGCAACGGCTTCCAGGCTCTGATAAAGCTAGGCCTTCTTCCGTTTGGGCGGATAGCCGACGGCTCGGAGGACAGCCCGACCCTGACCTACAACAGCATAGGCCGGCACGTCTCCTGCATCGTGCGGACGCGCGTGGCCTCGGTGCTCTCGCCCTGGCTCGCCATGGCGAAGGTCGGGGACATACACGCGGTCCCCGTGTCGCATGGGGAGGGGCGCTTCATAGCGTCCGACGAGCTCATCGACGCGATGATAGGCAAGGGGCAGATCGCCACGCAGTACGTGAACCTGGACGGGACGCCGACGAACGACATACGCTTCAACCCGAACAACTCCTGCATGGCCGTCGAGGGCATAAGCTCCCCGGACGGGCGGATATTCGGCAAGATGGGGCACTCGGAAAGGACAGGCGCCTTCCTGTACAGGAACGTGGAGGGCAATTACGACCAGAGGATATTTGAGTCCGGCGTGGCGTATTTCAGGTAGCAGGAGGGGAAGATGCCGAAAATTGCCATATTGATGGGCAGCAAGTCCGACCTCCCCATCGTCGAAAGGGCCGAAGCGGTGCTCCGTGAATTCGGCGTCGAATGCGAGACGCGCATAGTCTCGGCGCACAGGACGCCCCTTGCGGCGGCGGAGTTCGCCTCCGGGGCGGAGGAAAGGGGCATTGAGGCGATAATAGCGGCAGCCGGCAAGGCCGCCCATCTCGCCGGGGTCGTAGCGGCACACACCGCGCTGCCGGTGATAGGGCTGCCCATAGGCTCCCCCACGTTCTGCGGGCTGGACGCCCTGCTCTCCGTGGTGCAGATGCCCAAGGGCGTGCCGGTGGCCACGGTCGCGGTCGATGGCGCCGAGAACGCGGGCCTGCTCGCCGTGCAGATACTTTCGCTGCGCTACGGCGGGCTGCGGCAGAGGATGAAGGACTACAAGGAGGCCATGGCGAAGGAGACGGCGCGGCTCGACGAGGAGCTGCAGGCGGGCCGGGCCCCCCAGGACCGCTGATCGTTACCCGAGCCGGGATCGCTTCAGGACTTGCTGCTCACCCGAGCCGGGATCGCTTCAGGACTTGCTGCTCACCCACTCTAATCGAAACTACTCACACGCCGCGGCAGTCTTTGTCCAGATCGGGTTCTGGGGGCGATTTTGGCTCCCGGAGCGTACTGCCTGGTACGTGAGGAAGCCAATAATCGAAACCAGGTTCCGAGATGGGCAAAAATGGCGTGGCGTGTGAATAGTAACCTTTCAGGAGGTGTTTATGGAAAAGAAAGAGCTGCTTTACGAAGGCAAGGCGAAGAAGGTATACGCCACGGACGACCCCGGCCTTCTTATAGTGTCCTACAAGGACGACGCGACGGCCTTCAACGGGCAGAAGAAGGGGCAGATCGCGGACAAGGGCGTCGTCAACAACATCATGTCCAACATCATATTCGGGCTCATCGAGGACGCCGGCGTGCCGACGCATCTCGTGCGGCAGCTTTCCGACAGGGAGACCTTAGTCAAGAGGGTCAGCATACTGCCGATTGAGGTCATAGTGCGCAACGTGGCCGCGGGCTCCTTCTCGAAGCGCTACGGCGTCGAGGAGGGCCGGCCCTTCGCGCGGCCCGTGCTGGAGTTCTCCTACAAGAACGACGCGCTCGGCGATCCGCTGATAAACGACGATCACATACTTGCGCTGGGGCTGGCGACGGAGGGCGATCTGGCGACGGTCAGGCGCTGCGCCATGGAGGTCAACCGGCTGATGAAGGGCTTCTTTCTGGAGCGCGGGCTGAGGCTCATAGACTTCAAGATCGAATTCGGCCTGTGCGAGGGGGCGATCATCCTGGCGGACGAGATATCGCCGGACACCTGCCGCCTCTGGGACGTGGATACGGGCGAGAAGATGGACAAGGATAGGTTCCGCCGCGATCTGGGCAAGGTCGAGGAGACGTACCAGGCCGTGCTGGCGCGCGTCCGGGGCGCTGGTGGCGCGTGATGGGCGAGGGCATAAGCTACCGCGACGCGGGCGTTGACACGAAAGAGGGCGGGCGCGCGGTCTCGCTGATGAGGGAGCATGTGCAAAGGACCTTCACCCCCGGCGCGCTGACGGGGCTGGGCGGTTTCGGCGGCCTTTTCAGGCTGGACGCCGGGGACATGCGGGAGCCGGTGCTCGTGGCCGGGGCCGACGGCGTGGGCACCAAGCTCAAGATAGCCTTTATCATGGACAGGCACGACACGGTGGGCATCGACTGCGTGGCCATGTGCGTGAACGACATACTCTGCCAGGGCGCGAAACCGCTGTTCTTCCTCGACTACATAGCGACGGGCAGGCTCGAGGCCGAGAAGATCGCCGACATCGTGAAGGGGCTGGCCGACGGCTGCGTCATGGCCGGCTGCGCCCTCATCGGCGGCGAGACCGCGGAGATGCCGGGCTTCTACGCCGAAGGCGAATACGACATGGCGGGCTTTGCCGTGGGCGTGGCCGAGCGGGAGGGCATAATAGACGGCAGCGGGATAAAGGCGGGCGACGCCCTCATCGGCCTGGCGTCCAGCGGGCTTCACAGCAACGGCTTTTCGCTCGTGCGGGAGGTCCTGTTCAGGAGGCTGGGCATGTGTGTGGACGATTTCGTGGACGAGCTGGGCGCCGAGCTCGGGGAAACGCTGCTGACGCCGACGAGGATATACGCGGAGGCCTGCGGCGCCGTGCTGCCCGGGGCGGCCATAAAGGGTATGGCCCACATCACGGGGGGCGGTTTCTTTGAGAACCTGCCGCGCATGCTGCCGGACGGCCTGGGCGCGGCCATACGCAGGGGGAGCTGGGACATCCCCCCCGTGTTCGGCTATATCCGCGAGCGCGGCGGCGTAGACGAGGACGAGATGTACGCGACCTTCAACATGGGCGTCGGCCTGGTCATGGCAGTGTCCCCCGGCGACGCGGAAAAAGTCATGGGCCTGCTGTCCGACGCCGGCGAGAGCGCCTGCATAATAGGCGAGGCGGTCAGGGGTGAAGGCGTGAAGCTTTGCTGAGGATGGCGGTCATGGTTTCCGGCGGGGGCACGAATTTCCAGGCCCTGATCGACGCGGTCGAGAGCGGCGCCATCGAGGACGCGCGGATAGTCCTGGCCGTTTCGAGCCGGGCGGACGCGTTCGCGCTGGAACGCGCCAAGGCGCACGGCATACCCGCCTTCGTGGCCGGGCGGGCCGAGTTCCCCGGCGAGGGCGAGAGGGCTTTGGCCATAGCGGCGGCCCTTCGCGGCGCCGGCGCGGAGCTTGTGGTGCTGGCGGGCTATATGAGCGTGCTGCCGCCCGCGCTTGTGCGCGAATTTTCCGGCAGGATAATAAACGTGCATCCCTCGCTGATACCCAAGTACTGCGGCAGGGGCTTCTACGGCATGCGGGTGCACAGGGCGGTGATCGAGGCGGGGGACGCGGAGAGCGGCGCGACCGTGCATTTCGTCGATGAGGGCGTGGACACGGGCCCGATAATAATACAGGAAAGGGTCCCGGTGCCGGACGGCGGCGCCGACGCGCTGGCCGCAAAGGTGCTGGAGGCCGAGCACCGCATACTCGTCAAGGCCGTCGGCATGGCGCGGCCCTTGCTGCCGCAGGCGTAGCGAAAGGATGGCATTATGGGTACAAGGGCGCTGATCAGCGTTTCGGACAAGCGCGGCCTCGTGGATTTCGCGAGGGGGCTGGATGCGCTTGGCGTAGAGATAGTCTCCACCGGGGGGACGGCGGCGGCCCTTTCGGGGGCGGGCGTAAAGGTCACCGGCATCTCCGAGGTGACGGGCTTTCCCGAGTGCCTGGACGGCAGGGTCAAGACGCTGCATCCCGCCGTCCATGGCGGCATACTGGCGGAGCGCGGCAAGCCTGAGCACATGGCGCAGCTCGCCGGCCTTAAGATCGGGACGATAGACATAGTGGCGATAAACCTGTATCCCTTCAGGGACACCATACTGAAGCCGGGCGTGACCATGGCGGAGGCCATCGAGAACATAGACATAGGCGGCCCGGCCATGCTGCGCTCCGCCGCGAAGAACCACGGCGACGTCGTGGTCCTCTGCGACCCCGACGACTACGGCGAGACGCTCCGCAGGCTTGGGGCGGGCGGGCTGCAGGCGGATGAGAGGCTCCGGCTGGCGCTCAAGGCCTTTGAGCACACGGCGGCCTACGACGCGCTCATCGCGGCCTGGCTGCGCGAGCAGGCGGGGGCGGGGCTGCCCGACAGGCTTACGCTCACGTTTGAAAAGGCCCAGGACCTGCGCTACGGCGAAAACCCCCACCAGAAGGCCTGCTACTACAGGGATCCCAGGGCCTGGGGGGGGAGCCTGGCCGGGGCGGAGCAGCTGCACGGCAAGGAGCTTTCCTTCAACAACATCAACGACGCGAGCAGCGCGCTGGAGGCTCTGATGGAGTTCGACGAGCCGGCGGCCGTGGCGGTGAAGCACGCCAATCCCTGCGGCGTCGCCGTGGGCGGGGACCTCCGCGAAGCCTACGTCAAGGCATACGAGGCCGATCCCGTCTCCATATTCGGCGGCGTCCTGGCCCTGAACCGGCCGGTAGACAGGGCGACGGCGGCGGAGATAGACAGGATATTCATGGAGATAGTCATAGCCCCGGACTTCGAGCCCGACGCCTTCGAGCTGCTCGCGGGCAAGAGGAACATCCGCCTGCTGAGGCTAAAGGGCATGGGCGGGGGCGAGCCCTGCGGCGGCCTCGACGTAAAGAGGGTTTCGGGGGGCCTGCTGGTCCAGGACAGGGACAGGCTGCTTTGCGGCAGGGGCGACTGGAAGACGGTGACTGCCAGGAAGCCCACCGAGGCGGAGGCGCGGGACCTGGACTTCGCCATGAAGGTGGTGAAGCACGTCAGGTCGAACGCGATAGTGATAGCGAGGGGCGGCAGGACGCTGGGCATAGGGCCGGGCCAGACAAACCGCATATGGGCGGTGCAGAACGCCATAAGGCAGGCGACGGGCGGGCTTTCGGGCGCGGCGCTGGCCTCCGACGCGTTTTTCCCGTTCGACGACTGCGTATCCGCGGCGGCCGAGGCGGGGATAGGCGCCATAATACAGCCGGGCGGCTCCGTGAACGACGCGGATTCGATACGGCGGGCTGATGAGGCGGGGATGGTGATGGTGTTCTGCGGCCTGCGCCACTTCAAACACTGATATATGTAGCTACTTGGCGGGCACGCCATTTTTGCCCATCTCGGAACCTGGTTTCGGATTTCGAATCCTCACGTACATTTTAAGTACGCTCCGGTTCAAAATCCGCCCCCAGAACCCGATCTGGACAAAACTGACGC
>JAISXZ010000130.1 GCA_031270275.1 Eubacteriales Family XIII. Incertae Sedis bacterium
TGTGTCGCGGCCTTGGAAAGACCGATGAACGATTTCGAGGACGCGCTTGTGGACGTGTGCGCCAAGAAAATCGGCGCAGACTGCGTGGTGTCGCGCGACGAAGCGTTTATCAAAGCGGCGACGGAGGTTGAGACAATCAAGCCCGATCTGTTGCTTGCGAGAGTAAAGCATCGTTGAAAAGGGAAGTTTTTATCGTTCCGCATAAGGCGCAGATTATCTTTTTTGGACAAAAACTTTCCTGTAGCCTGTCGGACTCACGCCGAACAAGGACTTGAACGCGAAGGAAAACCTGGCGTGGCTGCCGTAACCCACCTTCGCGGCGATGTCCGCTACGGCGTCGCCCGTCTCGCGCAGCATGACGGCCGCCGCCTGCAGGCGATACTCCCGCATATAGCCCTGGATCGGCGTCCCGAATATGGATTTGAAGCAGGTCTTCATCGCGGTGAGCGGGATGCCAAAGCGCTCGGAAAGCGACCCAAGCGTGAAGGGCTCGTCCATATGCGCCGTCATGTACCGGTGCATCGCCTTCACCGCGTCCACCCGCGTTTTGTAAAAATAGCGGCGGGGGCCGTTCTCGTCCGGTTCGGCGGCGCTAAGAAATATCAGAAGCTCTATCGCCTTAAGCCTGATGTAGCTCTCCTTCATCGAGTCCGGCGCGCTGTACAGCTCCGAAAACACGTGCTCAATCGACTCCGTGCCGCGCATGATGAAATACGGGCGCTCCTCCCGCAGCCTGTTCTTCAGGGCGCGGAGATCGATAGGAATCGGCCCCAGCGCCGCCGACAGCCCGTCAATGCTCTCCGATGCGCGCGGCAGATCTATGAGCATGGAGATGCCGTGGTAGTGCGTCAGGGGAAAGCGCGAAGCCTTCAGGATCGGCAACATCGCGTTGACCGAAAGATCGCCCTCGCCGAGGTAGGCGCATTCGCCGTTTTTGAATTCGCACTCAAAGCGTCCCTCGCGGCAATGGTTGATTTCCATGGCGTCCGCCATTTCGGCGTCCAGGGCGCTGTCATGGCCCGTGACGTAAGACATGTGGAGGTCGTTGTAAAACAGCATGATTCCGGGAAAGACGTCATAGGCCGTCACGATCCCGTTTCCGGTTTCGTTTTCAAGCTGAAACACCGCGAAGCCCTCGCGCCGAAAGGACAGCGACGCGTCGGGGCCTAGCAGGCGCGCCGGCGCCGGCCAGCCCTCTTTCATGTTCCGTGGCCTCCCTACCGTATCGGGCATACCCCCGCCTCACAGCCCTCGTCACCTATATCGTAGTCCTGCTCCTCCTTCTCGTACTTTGAGATCAGGGAGGGGATGAAGGGCTTCATGGCTGCCGCGCGCCTTTCGTATTCCTCCTTCGATATCTCCTCGTAGGGCAGCAGCTCGTAGAAGCTGTCGTCAAGCGAGAGGAAGGAGAGCGCGAGGGTCTCGTCCCAGCGCTCCCACACCCATTCCTCCACGGCGTCCCATTCGCTGTCGCGCACGTGTATGGTGATGGAGCAGTTGTGGTCCACGTAGTTTTCCATGAACATCCTGTATATTTCAAGCTGCTCCACGGCGGACACCTCGCGCTTTATCCGGCCCGCAGGCGCCTTCACGGGGAACTCCACGACCTTGGTCGTGCAGCTTTCGTCGCTCTGGCCGACCTCCGGGAGAACCGGGTAGCCGAGCTCCTCGCAGACCTTCACGAGGGGGTCGTCGCAGCTTATGCGTATCCTTCTCAGGTAATAGGGCGCGTGGGAGAAGTGGACGCCGCTCGAAACCACGGGAAGAAGGCTCAGCGTGCCCTCCGGCTTTATCGTGGTGACGAGCAGGGGGGCCTGTGACCCGAGCTCCGCGGCGTATTCGGCAGCGGCGGCCTTCGCCGTGTCACGCAGTTCCCTCAGCAGCCGCGCCTGCGCATCCTCCGTAAGGCCGAGGGCGTTTGCCATGTCCTGCCAGCCCGTCAGGGAGCAGCCGAGAAGCTTGTCCCGCTGCTGCACGGCGTCCCATTCCGGCAGCTCGAGCATGGCGCAGGTCATGCGGTAGCCCGCGCGGGCGGACAGGCGCTGCGCGGCGAGAAGCCCGTCGCGGTCGAGCTCGCCGCCGCTGGCGAAGGCCATGACGTTCACCGAGGTCAGGTTGCAGAGGCCCTTGGAGTCGAGCAGTATCTCGGCGCAGGGGTTTACGCCCTGGAAATTCGGGCGCCGCCTGCTGCCGGCCGTTTCGTTGACCCAGCCCGGCTCGCCCGAATAGCGCATCTGCTGAAGATGCCAGTGAAGCCCCTCGCGCGTGGGCTTTCTCCTGTAATATATGGAGTTGTTGCTCATCTGCCTGTGCGACGTCTCCGGGTCGATCACCCATTTTTCGCCGGCCTTCCTGTAGAGCTCGCCCTTGGCCTGTATGCAGTCCCTGTCGTCCTGGTCTATCAGCACGATCTCGGCCGTGCGCCTCACCCCGCCCACGACGACGTTCTCGCCTATTATGTTGGCTATGTCGAGGCAGTCTATGGGGGCGAGCCTGACGCGCTTCGCGGTCGAGCGGCCCCCGGCCTTTTCGACGACGCGCGCTATCTTCATGAACATGTTCTTCATGCTCTGGTGGCCGCTGGCCGTGCCGCCGAAGGTGCGCAGCCTCTCGCCCTTTGGCCTGACGTGGTCGTAGTTCAGGATCACCGTGTCGATCCTGCGGTACTCCGCGCTGTAGAGGGCCTTGAGGAAATATTCCATGGACTGCACCCAGCCCTCCTTGCTGTCGCCTATCGTGATCCTCATGGTGTCGTTGTGGCTGAAGTCGATCGCCGTGCTGTCCTGCCTAAAGGCTCTCGGGACGGGCGTGTACGCCTCGTGGATTATCTCGATGTCCGTCCTGACGGGCGGCAGCTTTTCGACGTCGGATTTAAGCGCGCGCACGCCGACGCCGGAACCGACCATAAGCAGATAGAAGACGTCCCTGAACGACGAGAAGCTGTCTATGACCTGGAACGAGCAGTTGTAGTTGGACATGGGGTAGTGCCTCGACACGTCGGTGCCGCCGACCCAAAGGGTGCGGCCCGAGAGGAACTGGCGCAGGGCGTAGACGTTGCTGTAAAGCTGCTCGGCCTCCTCCCTGGACGTGGGCACCAGGCCGCAGTTGTACTCCACGGC
Organism: Eubacteriales Family XIII. Incertae Sedis bacterium; assembly: GCA_031270275.1. GTDB lineage: Bacteria > Bacillota > Clostridia > Peptostreptococcales > Anaerovoracaceae > JAISXZ01. Next base: position 3,120 of record JAISXZ010000130.1, read on the forward strand.
GCGCCTGACGGTCTCCCACCAGTGCTCGCGCCGCATCTCCTCGGGGATCCAGCGGGAATAGGTTCTGTAGTAGACGAAGCTGCCGAGCTGGTCCATCGGCGGAGGCATATGCTTGAACCTGCTTACGAACTCGTCCGAGATTATGCGGCCGTCGCGGCGCTTCCTGGCGTCGCGGGTCTTGTCGCGCTCGTAGCGGTAGATTATGAATTTCTTGGCGGCGTCCTTGCGCTCGCTTGCCATAAGGAAGTCCTCGACGAGATCCTGAAGGTCCTCCACGTGCACGGCCTCGTCGGCCTTCTCGACCTGCTTCTCTATAAGGGCCGCGATGCCGCCCGAAAGCCTGTCGTCCACGCCGCCCGGCGTCTCCATCATGGCGTTCTCTATCGCCGTCTTGATCTTCAGCCCATTGAAATCCACGCGCTTGCCGTCTCGTTTTACCACGGTCTTCATGCCGCCCTGCCCTCCATGTATGTTGCTATTCAGACCCCACGCCATTTTTGCCCATCCCGGAACCCGGTTCCGGATTTCGGCTCCTCACGTACCCTTACAGTACGCTCCGGGACCAAAATCCGGCCCTGGAACCCGGCCTGAACAAAACTGACGCGGCGCCTGAATAGCCCCGATTGAAATTTGGGTATGTTGCCATCCAGACCCCACGCCATTTTTGCCCATCCCGGAACCCTGGGCCCACATATTGTTAAAACAGCCGCAAAAATCGCTTTAGGAATACATTATATAGTATTTTCATGTAATGCGCAAGGGGGATTTCGCGGGCCGGGCAGATTCCCGCCAGCCTAGTTAGTGATAGACAACCAGGCTGCGGCAAAAACGCCGGGGCGTCGACGGGCTGATCGCCGCCGCGCAGGGCAGTGAAAATGCGGAAATCGGCAAGGCTTTGAAGTCGGCTTCAAAGAATCAGAAAGGCAACATCGGCTTTCCTGCATTTGTCGCCGTCGTCAAGGACTTTGTACTTGTCATTGAGGACAAGCCCGACAGAGCGAACTTGGCTCTCGAGCAGAATTTTCACTTGGTCAACCGCTCCGCCCTCACGTCCTCAAGGTCAATGTCGCTCGGAAGCGTCCCAAATAGCTGTTCGACTCGCGTTACACTTTCCGGAACTTTACGCCCGTACCACGCGGGGCCCCTCCCTTTTCAGGAAGACGTTCCATATGGAGAACAGGACAAGGGTCGCCACGCAGACCGAGATGGCCTTTATGCCGCTCTGTATGCCGTGGCCCTCCGCTATGACGCCGACGACGGACGGCATTATTATCGCGCCTATGCCGGAGATCGTGATGTAGAAACCGAACGCCAGCCTGTATCTGCTGAAGATATGCCCCGCGTTCGCTATGACGGTGGAGTATATGCCCGACATGAAGAAGCCGAGGCCGACCGACGCGACGAAAAGCAGCGCGCCCTGCCCGGCCGCCATCAGCAGGGCGAAGAAGGCCGCCGTCCCTATGCTAAGGCCGAGAAGCAGGCTGGCTGTGGAAAGGCGGTTCGCTATCGCGCTGCACGCCACCCTTCCCGCGAGCAGCGACACCCACACGAGCAGCGACATGGACTGCGCCCAGCTGCCGCCCTCGGGCTGGATGTCCAGGAAGTACGAGGATATCCAGCCGATGATGCTCGTCTCCACGCTCGTGTAGGAAAACAGCAGCCCCACGGACACCCAGAACACCTTGTCCCTGAAAAAGGCCATTGAAAGGCGGCTGTCCGCCTCCCTTCCCCTTTTCATGCTGTTGTCTATCTTCATGAAAAGCGTCAGGGCGATGCCCGCCGCGCTGGCCACCGCAGAGACGCCCAAGGCATATTTCCAGCCTCCGCCGCCGTCCCTTGTAAAAAGCATCACGAGCAGCGGGGCGGCGCAGGCCCCCACGGCGAAGAAAACGCCGAGCAGGTTCATCGCCCTGGAGTTGCTCCTTGTCATGTCGTTGACGATCTGGTTCGAGTAGTTGCCGACCGCGCCGCGCGCCAGCCCCATCAGGAGCATCCCCGCCATGAGGGCCACGGGCCTTCCCGAGACGGCCAGCAGCGCGAAGCCGAATATGACAAACGTGTGCTGTATCCAGTAGGCGTTTTTAAGCCCGAAATAGATGGCCGTGTAGCTCGCGACGATGCTCATAGTGAAGTTGCCGACGGCGTTGATGGATATGAGCAGCCCGCCGAACTCATAGCTCACGCCGTATTCCTCCCGCAGCATGGGGAGTATGCAGCCGACTACCAGCGCGTAGAGCCCGAGCAGCACGAAGATGTAGAAGATCGAGAGGACGACATATTTTTCGTCGCGGTTCAGGGATGCAAACATGCCGCGCTACACCGTCCTTACCGTGCAGGCGTCTTCCTCCGCCTCGCTGAACAGGGATCCCGTCTCGCCGCGCATCAGCAGCAGATACGCCAAAAGGCCGACGATGAAGCCGAATATGTAGGCGTTCGCGGAGACCCAGTGAAAGAAGGCGTTCCCCGCGAGCGGATCGAAGGCGGAGCCCAGCGTCGGCAGTATAAAGCCGCAGAACCATGCCGCGACCGCCCTTAGGTTCCAGCCGCCCTGGTACCAGTACCGCCCCCGGCTGCCCCGGTAGAGCGAGAGGATGTCAACGCTGCGCCTCTTGACTATGTAGTAGTCCGCGATGAATATGGCCGCTATCGGCGCGAGTATGCCGCCGTACACGTTAAGCCAGTCGAATATGTAGGCGCCCGCGTCGCTGAATATGTGCCACGGGCGGTAGGCCACAGCTATCGCGCAGGAGATTATGACGCCCAGGGGGTAGCCTATGCGCCTAGGGGATATGTTCGAGAAGCCGTTGGCGGGCGCCACGACGTTGGCGGCTATGTTCGTGGTTATGGTCGCCACCACGACGCCGAAGCCCACGATAAAGGCTATAGCGGGGCTTCCTATGTAATGGATGGCCTCGGTGGGGTCAAAGATGGCCCTGCCCGTGCCGTCGAGGTTCGCCAGCTTGGTGGACTGCGCGAAGAAGGCGCCTATGAAGGCGCACACGGCCATGGCAAGCGGCATGCCGTAGAGCTGCCCCCTGAACTGGCATCTCTGGCTCGAGGCGAACCGGGAGAAGTCGGGTATGTTCAGCGCCATGGTGGCCCAGAAGGCTATGTTGGACGTCAGCCCCGCGAGGAATATGTACAGGAAGCCGCCGTTGCCGGCTATGAGCCCGTCGTCCGTGCGGGCCTGCATGACGTCGCTGAAGCTGAAGCCCTGCCCTGCCGCGAGCGCTATGGACCAGACGAACAGCGCCAGGGTAAGGACGATGAGCACGGGCGCGCCTATGGCCTGAAGCAGCTTTATGGCGCCCGAGCCGCTCGCGGTTATCCAGCAGACGAAGGCGATGAACACGAAGAAGCATATCAGCTGCGCGTTTTCGAGCAGGCCGAAGCCCGGCGCGAAGGCCGCTATCATGGAGACCATGGCCCCGCCGCCTATCCAGGACTGCACGGCGTTCCAGCCGCAGGCGGTTATGGCCCTCGACAGCGAGGGGATATGGGCCCCTATCGCGCCGAAGGTCATCCTGGCGAACACGGGGAAAGGTATGCCGTACTTCGTGCCGGCGTGGGAATTCAGCTGTATGGGTATGAGTATTATGATGTTGCCAAGGGCCACGTTCAGCACGGCCAGCCAGGGCGAAAGGCCAAGCCCCACCAGGCCCGACGCCATGGTGAACGCGGGTATGCAGACCGACATGCCTATCCATAGGGCCGAGATGTTGTAGGTGTTCCACGTCCTCTGCGACAGCGAGGTGGGCGCCAGGTCCTTGTTGTAGTACCTGGAGCCGACCAGCTCCGCGCGCGCGGCGTCGGTCAGCTCGTAGAGGCCCGCGCGCTCTTTTTGGGTGTGCCTTGACATCGTCGATACCTCCTGCAAAAAGGCGATGGGAACTGCGAAAGCGGCCAATCACGATCATTATACATCAAAAAGGCATAAATGGTAACTTTTTTTTGCCGGCCGTCCGACCCGCGCTGCCCGAAGGCCCGCCCGAAGGCATGCCAGGCCAGCGCTGCCGATCCCGTCACAGTGCCGCCTGCCTTCGGCCGTACTGTCCACGGACAAGCGGCCATAAGGATTTTTTTACAAGCACAACGGAACAAGCCCTGCGCAACTACCAAAATCCGATGCGGCGCAGGCGATTTATCAACAGATTTTGCCGGGGTTTTATCAAAGACTCTTATCAAACGACTCTAACAAAAACATATTGCAAAAAGAAACTATTTGCTGTATAATAGAATACAAGAGAAAGGGGCTGTTTGAAATGGCAAATAAAACATTATCAGACAAAGCGATCACTGTCCGTGTAGATGGCGTAACCAAGGATCGGGCGGAGAGGATGCTATCCGAAATGGGTATCAACATGACCACCTATATTGCGTCCAGTCTTAAGGCCTTGGTTCGCGAACGCCGAGTCCCGTTTGCTATGGTGACTGATGAGTATCTGAACGAGCAAATCATCCTTGCCAAACTAGCCGAGGCCGAGAGAGAAGCTGCCGACCCGAACACCAAATGGCTGACGCAAGACGAAGTCTTTGGCCCAATCAGGGAACGGTTCGGTTATGAAGTATAAGGTGATATTTTTACCCGGAGCCAACCGAGATATCGCCAGCCTTGCCGACGTCCTAACGCCATATCCCAATAGGGCCAGGCGCATCTTCCAGGAAATGGAGCGAAAGCTGGAACAGCTTAAGGATAATCCGTTTATGTGGACGACGTATCATGCGAATCCAAAATATCGCCGGATAAACCTGGAAGATCATGCGCTGTTTTATGTCGTGGGCGAAGACAGCCACGAAGTAAGAATCTACCGTGTCATCTACGCTAAAAGGGACATCCCCACATTGCTGGACGAATAGGCAGTTAGCCCCCACGGCAAGACGAAAGCCCTCGATCCGGGGGCTTTTGCCATATCTCTCCGCCTGTCTTTCCGTGTTGTCCTGCGAAACCCTGCAAGCCAGTATTTATCACACTTGTTGGCAATATTCGGAAAGGCGTCCCTAACTGTATTTGTTCTATTTACCATGGATTTTCACGAGATTAAGTATACCCAATTAAGTGTGCGTACTAGCGGTAAACGCCAGTCGTTTCTGACCTAGCCAAGGATATGGGTCGTCCAGCAGTGGAATGCTTTCACAGAGA